>CAIUPC010000073.1 GCA_903900905.1 uncultured Acetobacteraceae bacterium | reverse complement strand
GGTCGGCAGTCGGGCCATTATCTGCATCCGACGATCGCGGTGGACGCGGAGGATGGCACGGTGTTCGGGGTGGTTGCCGCCAGTTTCCTGCTGCGGACGGGCAAGCAGTCCAAGCATTGCAACAAGCGCCCGTTCGCGGAGAAGGAAAGCGCCCGCTGGTTGGATGCCACGCGCGAAGCCGCCCGGCTGGCCGAGGCCGGGGCGCGGTGCGTGACGGTGGTGGCCGACCGGGAATGCGATATTTATGACGAATTCGCGCTGCGTCCGGCGCAGACCGACCTGCTGATCCGCAGCCACCACAACCGCCTGCTGGCGGACGGAACGCAACTCTACGCCTGCACCGAGGGCTCGGTCGAACTGGGGCGTGATCTTGTCCATGTGCCGGCGGCGCCCGGGCGTGCCGAACGCGATGCGGTGGTGGCGCTGTATGCCCGTCGGGTGACCTTGCGGCGCCCGCAGCGCAACACGGCGGCAGAAACAGCGAAACTGCCTCCGGAAACCACCCTCGAATATATCGAGGTGCGCGAGATCGGTGCGCCGCCCCGTGGCAAACCACTGCTCTGGCGCCTGCTGACCACGCACGCGGTGGCAACGCTGGCCGATGCCAGGCAGATTGTTGGCTACTACCGCCGGCGCTGGACCATCGAGCAGCTGTTTCGGGTGATGAAAACCCAGGGCTTCGACATCGAAGCGGTGTCGATGGAGGACGTTGCGGCGTTCGAAAACCTGGTTGCCGCGACACTGATCGCGGCTGTGCGGGTGATGCAGATGGTCCACGAACGAGACGGCATCGCCAAGCGACCTCTGACGGATGTCTTCGATCCGGAAGACCAACCCATTCTCGAGGCTGTCTGTGCGACCCTCGAAGGCAAAACCGCCCGCCAGAAGAACCCTCATCCGCCGGGTTCGCTGGCTTATGCGACCTGGGTTTGCGGAAGACTGGGCGGTTGGACCGGCTATTACGGAAAGCCTGGACCGATCGTCGTCAGGGCCGGGCTAGACCGCTTCACAGCAATGGCCGCCGGATACCGCATCGCGGGGAAGCGCTGAACCATGAAGCACAATCCACACCAGTCCGGATGCGGATCGTTTCAGCGATCTGTGAATCCGGTAGGGCTTGTCCGGGCCACCTATCGCGGCACGGTGCCGTGGGCGGTGGCCCGGACAAGCCGGGCCATGACGTTGTAGAGCAGAACGGGCGAAATTCGTTTCCGCGATGTGTGAATGCGGTAGGGCTTGCCCGAGCCAACCGCGCCCGGCCACGCACTACCGACCGCCCGCCTTCACCAGCTTCCGCCACATATCAGCCACGAAGCCGCCCGCGCCCTTCGGCATCAGGAACATCATCACAATCAGGATCACGCCATAAACCGCGCCCGGCGCGGCCTTGGACACTTTGTCGGCGAGGTTCGGCACGAATTCGATAAAGATCGCCCCGATGATCGTGCCCCCAATCGACGCCGCGCCGCCGGCCACCAGCCCCACGAAGAACGTGATCGACAGAAACACCGAGAAACTGTCGGGCGCCACGAAAGCCACCGCGATCGCGCCCAACGAACCCGCCACACCGGTATACATCGCGCTGACCGCGAAGGTCCGGGTCTTGAGCATGGCGAGGTTGATGCCCATCGCCTCTGCCGCCACGGCATGATCGCGCACTGCCCGCATCGCCCGGCCAATCCGGCCCTGCGTCAGGTTGACCGCCAGGGCATACATGATCACGCCAACAAACAACGAGAACAGATACAGCCACTGGTCCGAGGTCAGCGGCAGGTCGAACGGCGCCTCCGGCTTGTCGATCACCAGGCCCTGCACGCCGCCGGTCCAGGTCTCAAAGGCTTTGTGCTTCAGCACCTGAGGAATGGCGACGGCCAAAGCGAAGGTGGTCAGGGCCAGATACAGCCCGCCCAACCGCAGCGCCGGCAGCCCCACCAGGAAGCCAACGCCGGCGCAAACCACCGCGGAAACCGGCAGGGTGACCCAATAGGGGACGTCCCAGCTCGCCATCAGAATGGCGGTGGTATAGGCGCCGATGGCATAAAACGCGCCGTGCCCCAGCGAAATCTGGCCGTTGATGCCGGTCAGAATGGCGAGCCCCAGAATGGCGATGGCATAGACCACCACCATCGTCAGCTGGAACAAGTGATAGCCGCTGAAGGTCGCCACCGGCCAGATGGCGGCGATCAGGACCAGAATGGCAATGAGCCAGGAAGCGCGCATGGTCCTACACCCGGCTATAGACTTTGCGGCCCATCAGGCCGGAGGGTTTCAGCGTCAGCACCGAAATGATGATGATGAGCGCCAGCGTCAGCTTCAGCTCCGTCCCCACCACATAGGCGCCGCCAAGGTTTTCGATCACGCCGACCATGAAGCCGCCGAGCACGGCGCCGAGGGGGCTGTCGATGCCGCCCAGCAGCGCGCCGGCGAAGGCATAGAGCAGAATGCCCGACATCATATTCGGGTCCAGAAACACAATCGGCGCTACCATGCAGCCCGCGACCGAACCGATCGCCGCCGCCAGCCCCCAGCCCAACGCCAGCATCCAGCCCACCCGCACGCCGACAAGGCGCGAGGATACGGGGTTGAACGCCGCCGCCCGCATCGCCAGCCCCAGCCGCGTGTGCTTGAAGAACAGATAGACCGAGATCAACACCGCCAGCGTCACCCCGGTCGAGCCCAACTCATGCCCCGACAGGAACCCGCCCAGCATCGGCTTGCCCGAGAACGGGGAGGGGAATTGCTTGATCGTATAGTCGAACATCCAGCCAGTGACGCTGTTGACGATCAGCAGCAGGCCGACGAACACGCCCACCGATGTCAGCACCGGCGCGTTGGCGACGGGGCGCATCAGCAGCCGCTCGATCGCCACGCCAATGACGAATGAAATCGCCACCGCGCCCAGGAAGGCCACCCAATAAGGCAGGCCGATATTGATCAGGGTCAGCGTGATATAGGTGGAGAAGGTCGCCATCTCCCCCTGCGCGAAGTTCACGTGATGCGTCGCCTGATAGATCATCACAAGGGCGAGGGCCACGGAGGCATAGATGCCGCCGGTGGCGATGCCCGAAATGACCTGATGGATAAACCCTTCCACAGCCGCCCCCTCAATAACCCAGATACGATCGGCGGATGCTCTCGTCCTTGCTGATGTCCGACGCCGGGCCGGAGATCACGATCCGGCCGGTTTCCAGCAAATAAGCATGATCGGCGAAGGCCAGCGCGATGGTGGCGTTCTGCTCGACCAGCAGGATGCTGACGCCCTCTTCGTCCTTGATGCGGCGCATGATGCCGAAGATCTCTTTCACGATCAGCGGCGCCAGACCAAAGGACGGCTCATCCAGCAACAACAGCTTCGGCCGCAGCAGCAACGCGCGGGAAATCGCGAGCATCTGCTGCTCGCCGCCCGATAGCGTGCCGGCCTGCTGGCGGAAGCGTTCTTTCAGCCGCGGGAAGTAGCCGAACATGCGATCGAAATCGGCGGTCGCTTCACGCGCCGGGCGGGTATAGGCGCCGAGGCGCATATTCTCTTCGACCGTCAGCTCCATGAAGGTGCCGCGCCCGTCCGGGACATGGGCGACGCCGAGGCGGACGATGTCTTCGGTCGCCATGCCCTCGATATGTTTGCCGCCGAGGACGATGGCGCCCTGGGTGCGGACCATGCCGCAGATGGCGCGCAGCGTGGTGGTTTTGCCGGCGCCATTCGCGCCGAGCAACGCCGTCACGCCGCCCTGCTGGACCGCGAAGTCCAGCCCGTGCAGGACCTTGGTCTCACCATAGGCCGCGTGCAGGCCCTTAACGTCGAGCAGCGCGGTCAATGGACGGCCTCCGTGTTCGAGTCGCCAAGATACGCCCGGATGACCTCTGGTTCGGCGCGCACCTCGTCGGGGGTGCCGTCGGCGATCTTGAGGCCGAATTCCAGCGCCACGACCTTGTCGGAGACGCGCATCACCAGGCTCATGTGATGTTCGACCAGCAGCACGCTGATCTTGAAATGGTCACGCACCTGCAGGATCAGTTCGGCCAGTTCATCGACCTCACTGTGATTGAGCCCGGCGGCGGGTTCGTCGAGCAGCAGCAGCTTGGGCGCGCCAATCAAAGCGCGCGCCATTTCGACCCGCTTCTGGGTGCCGAAGGGCAAGGAGCCCGCGGGAATGTCCTGCACCGACCGCAGATCCAGAAGATCGAGCAGATCGTCCAGCCGAACCTGCGCCGCGGCATCTTCCCGGCGCACGCCCGGCAGGCGCAGCGCATTGGCGATGAAGCCGGATTTGGCCATGTGATGCGCGCCGACAAGGATATTGTCGCGCACCGAGAGCGGCCGGAACAGCGCCACGTTCTGGAATGTGCGGCCGAGCCCGACATTGGCCATCTCATGGCGGGGAACATTGGCGAGGGACTTGCCCTCGAACAGGATGTCGCCCTCCATGAACCGGTAGATGCCGCTGATGCAATTGAACAGCGTGGTTTTGCCCGACCCGTTGGGGCCGATCAGACCGCGGATCTGGCTGTGGGCCACGTCGAAGGAGACGCCGCCCAGAGCGACGACGCCGCCAAAGCGCATCTTCACCCCGGTGATCCGGAGCAGCGGCTGATCGGACTCGGCTGGCATCAGCGGGCGTGCGATAGCGAGAATTGGGCCCGGCTTGGGGCGCTTGGCACGCGGCGTGGCATCCGTTTCCTCATGGTGAAGCGGCCCGTTGGGGCCTTGTCCCTGAGCGGCGGAAACTGGCGAAGCCGGGCGAGGGAGTCAATCGGTTCTGTTGGGGCTTTCGGGGGCGTTGGGCGGAAAATCGGGCCGCGATCCGCCCGGCCGTGGTAAGGGCCACCCACGACCTGGAAAGTCTGGAAAGAGCGGCACGGTATGGACGATCGAGAACTCACGGTCCTGTCGGGCGCGGTCATCGCCTATCGCCTGTTCGATATCGCCGACAGTATCGACCTGACCCGCGCCGAAACCCTGTGGACCCAGCGCCTGCGGTCGGCGGTCAGCCGCGGGCGGCTCGTCTCCGCCCCCACCAAGGCGCTGGCCTTCGGTGTCGCGCCGCTCGATATCGTGCTGGAGCCGGTGACGGTTGTCATCGACGGCGTCGCCTGCGTGGGGGAGGCCTCGGTCCGTCTGTATGAATTCGGCGTGGCACGGCTGGCCCTGCGGTTCCCAGCCGATAGTCTGGCCTGGGGCGCCTTCGCCCAGCGGTTGAACGCAATCGGGCGGCATGTCGGGCCAGATGAGGGGACCGCGATCTGGCGCGGCATGATCGATCAGGTGATCGCCATTTTCGGCACCGCACTGATCCGTCCGCCGAAAATGATGCTGGAGGAAGACTATCTCATTGGCTTCGTCCGTGCCTTCGACGAAACCCTCGACGCCGATACGATCCTGCGCCGCCTCGACCTGATCCCCCTCCTGTCCGGCGAGGAACGGCCGTTATCGGAGGGCGCGCGGCGCGACCTGCTGCGGCAGCGTTACTCTTATTACACCGACGATCTCGTGGTGCTGACCTGGGATCGGGCCTTCGTGCTGGAACCGCGCGGGGATTCCGACGTCATGGACGTGCTCGACGTCGCCAATGCGCGGCTGCTGGAGATGCGGTACTATGACCAACTCCTCCAATCCGAACTGCCGCTGATGTACGATCTGGTGGAGGCAACCCAGCGGGCCCGGCCGGTGCTCGGGTCACGCCGCTTCGCCAACCTGGCGCGGCGGCTTTATACCCTGGTGGCCGAGGTCACCGAACTGCGTGAGAAGGTCGATAACGCATTGCTGGTGACCGAGGATGTCTACCTCGCCCGCGTTTACACCGCCGCGCTGGAGCTGTTCCGGGTGGCGGCGGTCAGTGCCTCGGTCGATCGCAAGCTGGAAATGATCCGCGATACTTATACCGCGCTGTACGAGGAAGCCTCAGCGGGGCGCGCGGCGCTGATGGAAGCCGCGATTGTCGTGCTGATCGTGATCGAGATCGTGCTGGTGTTCGTGCATCCCTGAGGGGCGTTAAGTGAAAAACACCACGGTCATCAGCACGAACACCGGCAGCAGCAAGGCTGCGCTCAAAAGCAGAAACCCGAAGAACCCCGGCATCCGCACCCCGCGATGCGCCGCCACCGCGCGCAGCATCAGATTCGGCGCGTTGCCGATATAGGTCAGCCCCCCAAACAACACCGCGCCGAGGGAAATCGCCCGTAACGCGGCCTCCTGCACGGCGGTCATGGAATCGGGCCGAATGCCCGCGAGGTCGAAGAACACCATATAGGCCGGCGCATTATCCAGGAACGCCGACAGCAACCCGCACAGCCAGAAATACGCCCAGATCCGCGGCGCCCCGGCGGCATCGGTGGTGAGCGCGAACAAAGGCCCCAATGGCCCATCCGGCCCCGCCCGCAGCAGCGCCGAGACCGGCGCCAACGTCACGAACAGGCCGGCGAACAGGATCGCGACCTCGATCATCGGATGCCAGGTGAAGTCGTTGGCCCGCCGCACCGTGCGCGGGGTGATCGTCAGCGACACCGCGATCGCCGCCAGCGCGACGGCAACCCCGATCAGCCGACCCATCTCGGAGGGGCCTTGCAGCACTGTGCTGGCGGCCAGCACCGCGATCAGCCCGGCATTGCCCCAGCCTCGGACGCGCAGCGGTTCCCGGGGCGGTGCCGGTGCCTCCGCCGCGGCGAACCGCCGATCGATCAGCCAGAACAGGCCCAGAACCAGAACGGTGAACACGAGGTACGGCGCCAGCAGGTGCCGCAACGGCCAGAAGAACGGCACGCCGCGCAGCAGCCCCACAAACAGCGGCGGGTTCCCAAGCGGGGTCAGCGCGCCGGAGGCATTGGCGACCAGCACAATCAGGAACAGCACCAGATGCACCTTCCGCCGCCGGTGCGCATTGGCTCGTAGCAGCGGCTGGATCGTCACCATCGCCGCCCCCGTCGGCCCCATCACCAGACCCAGCACCATGCCCATCGCCAGCAGCAGCGTGTTGCCCGTGGGGCTACAACCCGGCCCGCCGCGCAGCAGAATGCCGCCCGAGGCCGTGTAAAGCGCCCCCAGCAGCGCGATGAACGGCAGGTAATCGGCGATCAGCGTATGCCACCCCATCGCCCCCGCCACACCGAACCCGAGCAGCGGCAGCAGCAGCGCGCTCCATCCCGCCGCCACCCAGCCCATGCGCCGCAGCCAGAACCGCGGCGCCGCCGCCGGCAGGATCGCGATCGACAGCAACAACCCCAGGAATGGCAGCGCGGCGAGCAGCGGGGGCGGTGTTGGTTGCATGGGCCCTACCCTGCCGGTAACCTAGGGGCCGCAACAAGGGCGGGCAGCCGAATGGACATGACGGGTGAGCGGCGCATCCCGGCGCCTCGACAGGTGGTATGGGACGCGTTGAACGACGCGGCGGTGCTGAAAGCCTGCATCCCCGGCTGCCAGACCCTGGAAAAGCTCTCTGATACCCAGATGAAGGCGACGGCTTCGATCAAGCTGGGGCCGATCTCGGCGAAGTTTTCGGGGAATGTGGAGTTGTCGGAGATTGATGCGCCGAACAGCTATACCATTGGCGGTGAGGGCCAGGGCGGCGTCGCCGGCTTCGCCAAAGGCGGCGCCAAGGTGTTCCTGACCGACGATGCCGCCGGCACTTTGCTCCGCTATGAGGTCTCCGCCCAGGTTGGCGGCAAGATCGCCCAGCTCGGTGCGCGGCTGATCGATGCCACCGCCAAGCAGATGGCGGATGCGTTCTTCGACAAATTCTCCGCCGCCGCCCAGGCGCTGGTGCCGCCGGCGCCGGAGCCGGAGATGGCCGCCGTGGTGGCGCCCGCGCCCGTTGTGCCTTCGACCCTGCCGCCACCCTCGGCCGCCGACATGACGCCGCCACCATCGGCCATCGGGATCGGCGCGCTGATTCCCCGCGAAATCCTCGGCCTGCCGCTGGCCGCCTGGATCGGCATGGGCCTCTTCGGGGCGATGGCGCTGGTCGCGCTGATCAGTGCGATCCGATGAGCGCCCTGCCCAAGACGGTCGATGAGACCGCCCGCCTGCTGGCCGAACAGGGCTATATCGCGGACCGGGAACTGGCGACGACGGTGCATCTGTCGCTGGCCATGCACCGCCCGCTGTTCCTCGAAGGGGAGCCGGGCACCGGCAAGACCGAGATCGCCAAGGTGCTGGCCGAGGGCCTCGGCCGCCGCCTGGTGCGGCTGCAATGCTACGATGGCATGGACCTGTCCGCCGCGGCCTATGAATGGGACCACGCCCGCCAGCTGATGGCGATCCGCCTGGCGGAGGCGGCGGGCCACACCGACCGCACCGAGTTGTCCAACGACATCTACACCCGCGCCTTCCTGCAGGCCCGGCCGCTGCTATCGGCCATCGACCCCGACCTGCCGCCAGCGGTGCTGCTGATCGACGAACTCGACCGCGCTGATGAGCCGTTTGAGGCGTTCCTGCTGGAACTGCTGGCCGATTTCCAGATCACCGTGCCGGAGCTGGGCACGATCAGGGCCAAGACCAAGCCGGTCGTGGTGCTGACGTCCAACCGCACGCGGGAGGTGCATGACGCCATCCGCCGGCGGTGCTTGTACCATTGGGTGTCCTACCCCGACGCGGCGCGGGAACGCGCCATCCTGGCGGCCAAGGCCCCCGGCGTGCCGGAGCACCTCGCCGGTCAGGTCGTCGCCTTCGTGCAGCGGCTGCGCGGGGAGGAGCTGTTCAAGCTCCCCGGTGTCGCGGAGACCATCGATTGGGCGCAGGCGCTGACCTATCTGAACAAGAGCGAACTGACCTCGGGCGATGTGGATGAGACGCTGGGCGTGCTGCTGAAGTATCAGGACGATATCGCGAAAGTGCGCGGGGCGGAGGCGGCGCGGTTGCTGGTGGAAGCCAGGTTGTGACCAGACGGCCGCGCAATTTGGGCGGAGGCTTGGGAGATGACTCTATGGGCGACGCATTGCTTCACACCGGTCATCGGCAGGAGGCCTTATCACGCGCCTATATCCAAGCGGTCGCGGCCGGTGCCGGCTACGTTGTGTCGACGATGGACTTCGATATGGATGGCATCGACGTTGAGATCAAGGCTGGCGGCGCGATGCGTCCGGCGATCGGCATACAGCTGAAGGCGACTATAAATCTGTCTGAGACAAGCGACGGGCGGTATGGGTTCGATCTCAAAAAGCACAATTATGACTTGTTGCGTGGTGCCACGCAGGTGCCACGCGTGCTGGTTGTATTGCACCTGCCGCGAGACGAGTCATCCTGGCTGACGGTTACCCCCGAACATCTCATGATGCGGAAATGCGCGTTTTGGCTTTCGCTCGCGCATTATAAGGAAAGCGATAACGAAACCTCGGTCCGGGTGTATTTGGACCCGGCGAAGCGGTTGGATGTCGATAGTCTGCGAGACCTCATGGATCAGTCGCGCAAGGGAGCGATCCGATGAAGGCGGCTATTCTCGATGCCCTTGCGTTGCGGGCCATTTCGCCATCTGCCTTGGCCGGTTACGCGCGGAGCGAAGGTTGGACCAAGGTAGAACCCTATGGTACTTACGCTGACGTTTATGTCGCTCCTGGCAAACCCGAAATTATTTTGCCCCGCACGGACAGGCTTGGCGATTATTCGAGCACCGTTGCCAAACTTATTGGTTATTTCGCGGAGGCGACGCAACAGGACGAATTGGCGACCTATCGCGATCTGAGCGTGGCGGATCGCGATGTCGTGCGCATTCGGGCGTATGGTGGAGATGACGATGGTTCTGTGCCGATCGATGCAGGTGTAGAAATTATCACTCAAGCCAGGCAATTGATGTTGGCCGCGGCTTGCGCGGTCGGCAGCCCTCAGTCGCTCTATCGGGCTGGTGCCAACCGGGAAGCGAGCGACTATCTCCGGCGAGTCAAACTGGGGCAAACCGAGCACGGCAGCTTTGTCGTAACCTTGCTGGCACCTATCCCGCCTCAGTTGCAGATGCCCCAGGCGACGTTGTTCCCGGTTTTTCAGGATGAACCATTCGAACGGCAGGTGACCCGTAGATTGGTGGGTTCGCTCGACGCTTTGCGGGGTGCTGTCGAGCATGCGTCTTCCGGCGATGGTCAGGGTGCGTTCGAGAAGGCGGTTGCCGAAGGCGTGAGTGCCAATCTTTGCGAGGCGGTGGCCGGATTGGTCGCGCACTCCGCCAAAATCGACATTGGTGTTACCTGGGCGCGCACTCGTCCCACGCCGATGGGCCTTCGGAGGGTTACGTTTTCGGCGAGAGATGCCGATATTGTAACGGAGGCGGCGCGGATATTCCGTTCCCGCCACCCGCGGCCGGACGTGGAGTTACTGGGTTTTGTCCATTCCCTTAAACGGGATGAAGACGATGTTGATGGCCTTGTCACACTGAAAGCGGTCATCGATGGCAGATTGCAGTCCGTGCGGGCGGTTCTCGATCAGGCGAATTATTCGACCGCGGTTCACGCCAACGACCGACAAGTGCAAGTCGTTGTGAAGGGCGATCTGGAGCGTGTCGGTCAGCGATGGCAATTGACCAACGCTTGCGTCGTCAGTGCCGAAAATGAAGACGAAAACCCAAACGTGCCGGGCGCATAGGCGTTCCGAGGGCAAGCGTATCCGACGGAGCGCTGTCGCCAAGGTTCCCTCGCGGGCTCTATCGCGCGTCAAACGGATGAACCGAACTGATGGCTTCCCCCGTTTCCCAATTTCGTGCAGGTTAGGTGCAAGATCGGTAAATTCAAACCAGCAGCCTTTAAGATTGACCCATCGGTGCCAGCAGAATCGTCATGGTCCGCGAAGGCGGACTACCCAAGACTTTGCTGTTTCAGTCTGCAAAGTCGTGGATGGCGGGCCTTCGCCGGCCATGACGGTGGAGGCCCGACAAATGGGTCAATGTCAGCAGCGGTTGGTATAAAATGGGAGGACTGGACCACATGCGCCGTCGTGACGTCTTAACCGGACTCGGTGCTGTTGCTGCCTCCGGCACCACAGCCCTCGCGGCCGACAAACAGGCCTGGATGAGCCCGCACCTCCCCGACGGCACGCGCGAAATCGCGACCATGACCAAGGTCCCCGGCAAGCAAGGCCTGATCCAGCTCACCGATCGGCCGCCCAATTACGAAACCCCGATCGATGCCTTCCGCACCGCGATCACCCCGAACGACCGCTTCTTCGTGCGCTACCACCTGTCCGGCATCCCGACCATGGAGGACCTGAAGACCTGGTCCCTGACCATCGGCGGCGACGCCGCGGAAAAGCCCATAAAACTGACACTGCCGGACCTGCGCACCTTCAAGCAGGTTGAAATCACCGCGGTCTGCCAATGCTCCGGCAACCGGCGCGGG
>CAIUPC010000072.1 GCA_903900905.1 uncultured Acetobacteraceae bacterium | reverse complement strand
CGGTGGGGGTGGCCCGGACAAGCCGGGCCATGACGGGGAGAAAATACCGTTGTCCCCACCTGCCAGTTTTTCGTTTCCGCGATCTGTGAATCCTGTAGGGACAAGCCGGGCCATGACGATATAGAGCAGAACGCGCACATTCGTTTCCGCGATCTGTGAAGCCGGTAGGGACAAGCCCGAGGACGACGCTGCATGGCATACACCCGCCCAATGCGATCACCCTGGGCCAAAGCCTGAAAATCCTTGACTAAATTCCTATATTTTGCGATAAAGGGCAAGTTTTTCCGCCAAGGACGTTCTTCCAATGTTATTCAAGCCCACCGCCATCCAGGCCGAACCCAATTACAACACCGCCTTCACGCGCGGCTTGCTCCACGCCCTCACCGCCACCGCCCGCGCCAAACCCCATGAGACCGAGGCCGAATACAAAGAGCGCTACACCGCGATTGCCACCGCATTCGCGTCCTTTGCGCCGCGCGACCCGCTGGAACAAATGCTCGCCGCCCAGTTCGTCGCCGCCCACCATGCCGCCCTCGATTGCCTTGCCCAGGCCATGGCAGCGGAGGACGCACCAGCCCATGATCGGCTGCATCGGGTCCACGCCGGCCTGAATCGTGCGATGAACACCACCATGCGCCTGCTGACCAAGGCGCAGGCGCGCCCGGCCGAATCCCTCCGCCCGCCGCCGGTCATCGAAGCGCCCGCCCAGCCCGAGCCGATCATCGCGTTAAACCCGATGCAAGAGCCCATACGCCGTGAGAAACCGGGCGCCGCCGCCGGCCCCGCGTTCAAGGTAACCCGCGATCCCGCCAAAATGACCGACGCCGAACTGGAATCCGCTATCGCCGCCGCCAAAGCGGAGGAGGCTCGGATGAACCGCACCGGCGCCCGCGAGCGGATGATCGCCTGAAGCGGCATGACCCGAAAGCGAGAACCATACCAGGCGGGGTAACGACTGGCGTACCAGGCGCTTATCACCGCGTCATGCTGACGAAGGGCAGCACCGTTATCCCGTCATGCCGACGCAGGTCGGCATGACGGGGATGGCGGGCCGCGGGTCGGTTTCGACAGCAGCGGATGACACATCAACAGGGTGCGCGTCTCAATCCGGTGCGCATCGCCCAAAGCCCGTGGCAGCCGACCTCACGCCCCCGGCAGCGGCCGACCCTTGCGGGCGATGAAGTCGGGAAAGGCGTTCTCCGCGCGGGCGCCCTGCATGACGTTCGTCGTGTAATCCACCTCGGCCGCGTACTGGTCCGCCAGATCCTGGCCCAACTGCTTCAGCATCAGCGCCTTGATCCCCATCACCGCGCCGCGATGGCTGCCGGCGATCAGCTTCGCCAGCCACATCGTCTTGGCCCGCAACTCCGCGCGCGGCACGAGATGGTTGAGCAGGCCGATACGATAGGCTTCCTCGGCTTCGACGACCCGGGCGGAGAACAAGAGCTCTTTGGCCACCGGCCAGCCGACCTGATTGGGGAGCGACCAGGTGCTGTTGATGCGGCCATAGGCGGCGGCGAGGAAGCGGAACTTCGTGCCCTCACACCCCACGCGCATGTCCATCGACGACGACAAAACCCCCGCGCCGCCATAGGCCAGGCCGTTCATCATCCCGATCGTCGGCTTGGTGCAGGCGCCGACATCGAAAGCGGAATGGCCCGAGGTCATCGCCGCCTGTTGCTCCAGCGTATAGAGCTTGTCGTCGGAGCGTTGCTCGTGGATGTCACCGCCAGCGGAGAAGGCTTTCTCGCCAGCGCCGGTAAAGACGATGCAGCCGACCTCCGGGTCGGCTTCGAAGGCGTGCATGGCGTGGTGCATCTCGCGCACCAGCTGGCGGTTCATCGCGTTCAGCACGTCGGGCCGGTTCAGCGTGATGATGCCGACGCCGTCTTCGACCTCGGACAGGATGCATGCGTACGCCATTGGGGTCCTCCTGGGGTGATTGGCCGTCAGGCTGTCACGCCTCGCCGAATGTGACCAGGACCTGGCCTTCCTGCACCGTCTCCCCGGCCGCGCAGGTCACGGATGCGACAACGCCATCGGCGGGGGCGGCGAGGCGGAAGACGGTCTTCATCGCCTCCAGCACCACCAGAATTTGGCCCTTCGCCACGGTGTCGCCCACCGCGACATTCACCTGCGTCACCTGCCCGGGAATGGCGGCGATCAGCCTGTCGGCGCCGTCCTCGTCATCGTCGGACACAGCGACGGGGTCGAGCAGGCGCAGGCGCCAGGTCTCCCCATCCTGGCGCACCGCGCGAATTTCGCCGTCGCGCGTGACCGACAGCCGCTGGCGGGCGCCGTTCAGAACGATGTCGGTTTCCCCGTTCGCTGCGCGGGCGGCGGAGCCGGTGAACAGATGCTCACCAATCCCGAGCCGCCAGTTCGCCCCGGCGCGGGAGACATGGACGGGATGGGCGTCATCGCCGTCCTTGAAATCCAGCGTCCGGCGATGCACCGAATTGACCCACCAGCCATCGCTGGCATGCCAGGGCGAAGACGGGTCGCCGCTGGCGGCGGCGGTCACGGCGGCCGGTTCGGCCTCGGTCAGCAATTCGGCCAGCGCCAGCGCGGCGAGGACCTCCGCCGGCGGCGCGGACTGGCCGCATAACAGCGTGGCGCCTTCGCGCGCGATGAAGCCGGTGTCGATGCCGCCGGCCTCGAAATCCGGATGCGCGGCGATGCGGCCGAGCAGATCGAGGTTCGTCACCACCCCCGAGACATCGCAGGCCGCCAGCGCGCGGCGCAGCAACTGCAACGCGGCGGCGCGATCGGGCCCGTAGCAGATCAGCTTGGCCAGCATGGCGTCGTAATGGATCGACACCGCGTCGCCGGTGGCGAAGCCGGTATCGATGCGCACACCGTCCGCCGCCTCGGGCATGCGGAACAGGCCCAGACGGCCGATGGAGGGGGCGAAGTCGCGGGCCGGGTCCTCGGCATAGATGCGGGCTTCGAAGGCGTGGCCGTTCAGGTCGATCTGCTGCTGCATGGCGGGCAGCGGTTCCCCGGCGGCGACGCGGAGCTGCCATTCGACCAGGTCGAAGCCGGTGATCATCTCGGTCACGGGGTGTTCAACCTGCAGGCGGGTGTTCATTTCCAGGAAGAAGAACCCGTGTTCGTCGGCGACGAACTCCACCGTGCCAGCGCCGGTATAGCCAACCGCCTGGGCCGCGGCGACGGCGGCGGCGCCCATGGCTTCGCGCTGCATCGATGACAGGCCGGGGGCCGGGGCTTCCTCGATCACCTTCTGATGGCGGCGTTGGGCGGAGCAGTCGCGCTCGAACAGATGCACCGCGTTGCCTTGGGTGTCGGCGAAGATCTGCACCTCGATATGGCGGGGGCGTTGCAGGTAGCGCTCGATCAGCACGCGGTCGTCGCCGAAGGACGACGCGCCCTCCTGCTTCGCGGACTCCAAAGCCGGGGCGAAATCGGCGGGGTCGGTGACCACCCGCATGCCGCGCCCGCCACCGCCAGCGACCGCTTTGATGACCACGGGAAAGCCGATCCGCACGGCCTGGTCGGCCAGGAATTCAGGGTCCTGGTTGCCGCCGTGATAGCCGGGGAGCAGTGGGACGCCGGAGGCCTCCATCAGCGTCTTGGCCGCGGCTTTCGAGCCCATGGCGCGCATCGCCGAGGCGGGCGGGCCGATGAAGACGATCCCCGCCTCGGCGCAGGCATCGGCGAAGGCCGGGTTTTCCGACAGGAAGCCGTAGCCGGGATGGATCGCCTCGGCGCCGGACTGGCGCGCGGCTTCGATGATGCGGGCGATGTTCAGGTAGCTGTCGCGCGGCGGCGCGGCGCCGATGGGCAGGGCTTTGTCGGTGGCCTTGACGTGTAGCGCGTTGGCGTCGGCGTCCGAGAACACGGCCACGGTTTCGATGCCCATGCGCCGCGCGGTGCGGGCGATGCGGCAGGCGATTTCGCCGCGGTTGGCGATCAGGATGGTGCGGAACATTGGATTCCCTACATGGGTAAGGGGGCCGGTCAGCGTGACACTTTCATGCAGGCTGGCGAAGCGGCCACCACGGCCGCGCGATGCGAAGCCCCAGCGCTAACGGTTCGTGCGACTGATAGGTCCACCTGCTGGAGGGTCAAGCTCGAACAGCATGTTGATACAATAAATCAGCCCGATGATTCCGGCTGTCGCGAGATAGATACGCACGTCGCCAATGGCTCTGTACACCTCCTCGTCGAGTACCGCTAAAATACAGAGAATGGATCCCGAGAATGTCGTGGCATTCGAGACCGGTCCGAACCCGCGATCGGGCCGTCCGCTTCTGATCCAAGCTACGATGTAATACAGGCAGATGTAGAAAAGCATGGAGGCGATGACCCAACGGCCGATGCCGGCGGGATTGATGGGGCGTAAGACTTGCCAGACAGCCTCCAGGTCCCGCCACATCAGTCTTGCCGCAAGTGGGTGATGGCGACGGCCAACGTGACCATACCCAAGAGCCCGAATGCGATGCTTTGGAACGCGAGCGGATGTGCGAAATCGACGGCATGGGCAATCGCAATGCCAAGATAGGCGATAACCGTGATCTTGTAGGCGATGGATTGATACGTACCACCCTTGTGCATGGGATGCCCTCTTCGTCCAAACGCCCTACACCGGCAATCCGGTCGTTCGGCTCGCCGCCGCCTCTATATCGGGATGACAACAGGCCGCGCAAGTAAAGTCTATCCTCAGGTTGTAATTTCACCCAGCCAACCGTCCAATTCACGTATTCTGGTCCCATAAAACGACTTGATCCTACATCCGGAACACGCCGAACCGCGTCGGTTCAATCGGCGCGTTCAACGCGGCCGATAGCGCGAGGCCCAGCACGCGCCGGCTGTCCGCGGGGTCGATGATCCCGTCATCCCACAGCCGCGCCGTCGCATAATACGGATGCCCCTGCGTCTCATACTGCGCCTTGATCGGCGCCTTGAACGCTTCCTCGGCCTCCGGCGAAGGGAACTTGCCGCGTACGGTGGCCAGCACCCCGGCCGCCTGCTCCCCGCCCATCACCGAGATGCGGGCGTTCGGCCACATGAACAGGAACCGCGGATCATAGGCGCGGCCGCACATGCCGTAATTCCCGGCGCCATAGCTGCCGCCGATAATCAGGGTCAGCTTGGGCACCTTGGTGGTGGACACGGCGGTCACCAGCTTGGCGCCGTCTTTCGCGATGCCGCCGGATTCGTACTTCCGCCCGACCATGAAGCCGGCGATGTTTTGCAGGAACAACAGCGGGATGTTGCGCTGGCTGCACAGCTCGATGAAATGCGCGCCCTTCAGCGAGGACTCGCTGAACAGGATGCCGTTATTGGCCACGATCCCGATGGGCATGCCGTACAGATGCGCGAAGCCGCAGACCAGGGTGGTGCCATAGAGGCGCTTGAACTCATCGAACTCGCTGCCATCGACCAGCCGCGTGATGACCTCCCGCACGTCATAGGGATTGCGCACGTCGCTGGGGATGACGCCATACAGCTCTGCCGGGTCGTAATGCGGTTCGGCCGCCGGTTTCAGTGCCAGCGCCGGGCGCTTGCTCCGGTTCAGGCCCGACACGATGCGGCGGCAAATGGCCAGCGCATGCCGATCATCGCGGGCGTAATGGTCGACGACGCCGGAGGTGCGGGCGTGGACGTCCGCGCCGCCGAGGTCCTCGGCCGAGACGATCTCCCCGGTCGCGGCCTGCACCAAAGGCGGGCCGCCGAGGAAGATGGTCCCCTGCTTGCGGACGATGATGCTCTCATCGGACATCGCCGGGACATAAGCGCCGCCGGCGGTGCAGCTGCCCATGACGACGGCGATCTGGGGAATGCCTTCGGCCGACATATTGGCCTGATTGAAGAAGATGCGGCCGAAATGTTCGCGGTCAGGGAAGATCTCGTCCTGCATCGGCAGGAAGGCGCCACCGGAATCCACCAGATAGATGCAGGGCAGATTGTTCTTGCGTGCGACCTCTTGCGCGCGGAGGTGCTTTTTGACCGTCACCGGAAAATAGGTGCCGCCTTTGACCGTGGCGTCGTTGGCAACGATCACACATTCCTGGCCCTGCACCCGGCCAATGCCGGTGACGATCCCGGCCGATGGCACGTCGCCGCCGTACAACCCATGCGCGGCGAGTTGGGAGAACTCCAGAAACGGCGAACCCGGATCGATCAGCCCGGCCACCCGTTCCCGCGGCAACAGCTTACCCCGGGCAAGATGGCGTTGCCGCGCAGTTTCGCCGCCGCCACGCTCCGCCGTCTCGACCTGGGTCCGCAAATCGGCGGTCAGTGCCCGCATCGCGGCGGCATTGGCGGCGAATTCTTCCGAGCGGGTGTTGAGGTTGGAGCGCAGCATGCTGGCCTATCGGGTTATGATGACGGGCGTGGTGTATCGCCTGGGGCGGGCGGTGGCAAAGTGGCGGGGGTTCTCAGCCATACCCACCCCCGCCCGGTGTCTCGATCGCGAACACGTCCCACGGCCGCAGTTCGGCGCTGGCGGTGCCGGACAGAACCTCGATCGTGCCATCCGCCCGCTCCACCCATTGCTTCCCGGCCGCGCCATCAGCGCCACCGGCCAGCCCAAAGGGCGCGACATTGCGGCGGGAGGAAACGATGACCGCCGTCATCGGCTCCAGGAAGCGGATGCGCCGCGAGGACCCGTCGCCGCCATGCCATTTACCGGCGCCACCCGAGCCGCGGCGGATGCCGAAATGCTCCTGCCGAACGGGGTAGCGCAGTTCCAGCACCTCCGGATCGGTCATGCGGGTATTGGTCATATGCGTCTGGATAGCGGACACACCATCGAAGCCCGGCCCGGCGCCGGTGCCGCCGCAGATGGTTTCGTAGTATTGCCGCGTGGCATCCCCGAACAGGAAGTTGTTCATCGTCGCCTGGGAGCAGGCGATCGAGCCCAGCGCCCCAAACACCGCGTTGCAGGTGGCCTGGGAGACCTCGGTATTCCCCGCCACCACCGCCGCGCCCGGCATGGGCGACAGGAAGGTGCCAGGCGGAATAATCAGCTTCAGCGGCTTCAGGCAGCCGTCATTCAGCGGGATATCGGCGCCGACGAGGCAGCGGAACACATAGAGCACCACCGCGCGGGTGACCGCCTGGGGCGCGTTGAAATTGCCCGTGTCCTGCGCCCCGGTGCCGGTGAAATCCACCGTCGCGGTGCGGGCCGCATGGTCCACGCTGACCGACACACACAGCGGCTTGCCGTTATCCATCGTGTATTCGAACCGGCCATTGCCCAGGCGGTCGATGACCCGGCGGACGCTTTCCTCGGCATTGTCCATCACGTGGAGCATATAGGCCGCGACCGTATCCCAGCCGAACTGGGCGACGACGCGTTGCAGTTCCTGCGTGCCCTTCTCGTTTGCCGCCACCTGCGCCTTGATATCGGCCACGTTCACGTCCGGGCTGCGGGCGGGGTAGCGGGCGCCCGCCAGCAAGGCGCGGAACTCGGTTTCGCGGAACGCGCCGCCATCGACCAACAGGAAGTCGTCGATGACGACGCCCTCTTCCTCCAGCGTATGCGACATCGGCGGGGTGGAGCCGGGGGTGATGCCGCCGATATCAGCGTGATGCCCGCGGGAGCCGACGAAGAACAGGATCTCCGCACCCGCTTGGTCGAAGACCGGCGTGATGACGGTGACGTCCGGCAGATGGGTGCCGCCGTTGAACGGGTTGTTCAGCGCCACGACATCGCCGGGCTTGAGCGTCTCCCGCCGGTTGGTCAGCACCGTGCGCACGCTTTCGCCCATTGCCCCCAGATGCACCGGCACATGCGGCGCGTTGGCCACCAGCCGCCCCTCGGAGTCGAAGATCGCGCAGGAGAAATCCAGCCGCTCCTTGATGTTCACGCTCATGGACGTGTTCTGCAGCACGGCACCGGTCTGTTCGGCGACGTTCATGAACAGGTTGTTGAACAGTTCCAGCAGCACCGGATCGGGCCGATCACTGCCGGGTGGGACGCGGGTGGGCAGGGCTTCGACGCGGCGGAGGAGCATGTGATCCAGCGCGGTAACCTCAGCCTCCCAGCCGGGCTCGACCAACGTGGTGGCATTGGCTTCGCGTATCAGCGCCGGGCCAGCAATGCGGTCGCCGGCGCGCAAGGCGGTGCGTTCGAAGACCGGGGCGGTGCGCGGCGAGTCCTGGGTGAAGATGCCGACATGGTCGACCGGCGCCAGTGCATCGCCCGCGCGGGGGGCGAGTGTTGCCTCCCGCACCGGTTCGCCGGCCGCGACGGCCTCGACCGCCACGGTCTCCACCATCAAAGCGCGGCCGGGGGTGACGAAGCCGAAGCGGGCGCGATGCGCGGCGGTGAATGCGGCGGTGATGGTGTCGACGTCGGACAGCGCCACGGTCAGCGCCGCCTCGGTCCCGGCATAGCGCATGTGCAATTGGCGGGTGGTGACGATCTCAGCCGGATCAGCCCCCTGCGCCACCAGCGCCGCCGTCGCCTCGCCCCCCAAACGGTCGGCCAGAGCATTCAAAGACGCCAGCGCATCCGCCGAAAGCGGCGTTTCCACCGCCTGTTCCCGCATCGCGCTCTGATCGGCCAGGCCCATGCCGTAGGCGGACAGGACCCCGGCATAGGGGTGGATGAAGACTGTCTCCATCCCCAAAGCATCGGCCACCAGGCAAGCGTGCTGCCCCCCTGCCCCGCCGAAGCATTGCAGGGCGAAGCGGGACACATCATGCCCCTTCTGGACCGAGACCTGCTTGATGGCGTTGGCCATATTGGCCACCGCGATGCGCAGGAAACCCTCCGCCACCTGTTCGGCGGAACGGACCTCCCCGGTCGCGGCGGAGATTTCGGCCGCGAGGACCGCGAACTTCTCCCGCACCACCGTGGCATCCAGCGGCTGGTCGCCGTTGGGCCCGAAAATGGCCGGGAAATGCGCCGGCTGGATCTTGCCGACGCAGACATTGGCGTCCGTCACCGTCAGCGGCCCGCCGCGCCGGTAGCAGGCCGGGCCCGGATCGGCGCCCGCCGAGTCCGGCCCCACCCGCATCCGCGCCCCGTCGAAATGCAGGATCGAGCCGCCGCCAGCCGCGACGGTGTTGATGGCCATCATCGGCGCCCGCATGCGCACGCCGGCGACCGCGGTTTCAAACGCCCGCTCAAACCCGCCGGCATAGAGCGCCACGTCGGTCGAGGTCCCGCCCATGTCGAAGCCGATGATCCGGTCCAGCCCCGCCATGCCCGCCGTGCGCGCCGCGCCGACGATGCCGCCAGCCGGGCCGGACAGGATCGCATCCTTGCCCTGAAACGCCCCGGCTTCGGCCAGGCCGCCATTGGACTGCATGAAGTAAAGCCGGGTGCCGCCCAGCTCCGACGCCACCTGATCGACGTAGCGGCGCAGGATGGGTGACAGATACGCATCCACCACCGTCGTATCGCCGCGCGGCACGATCCGCAGCAGCGGGCTGACGGCATGGCTGGCGGAGACCTGGGAGAATCCGGCCTCCCGCGCCAAAGCCGCCAGGCGTTGCTCGTGTTCGGGGTATTTCCAGGAATACATCAGTACGATGGCGCAGGCGTCGATGCCTTTGGCCTTGGCGGCGGCGAAGGCGGCACGGGCGGCAACCTCGTCCAGCTTCTGGAGTTCGGTGCCATCGACCCCGACGCGGCCGGGGATTTCCACGACCTCTTCATACAGCATCGTTGGCAGCGTGATCGCCAGATCGAACAGCCGCGGCCGGGCCTGATTGCCGATGCGCAGGCAGTCGGCGAAGCCGGGGTTGACGACGAGGAGGGTGCGTTCGCCCTTGCGCTCCAGCAGCGCGTTGGTGGCGACCGTCGTGCCCATCTTCACCGCGTCGATCGTATCGGCGGGGATGGGCTGGTCGAGTGGCACGCCCAGCACCGCTTTGATCCCGGCGATGGCGGCATCGCGATAGCGGCCGGGATTTTCGGACAGCAGCTTATGGGTCGAGAGCTGGCCCGCCGGATCGCGCGCCACGATATCGGTGAACGTGCCGCCGCGATCGATCCAGAACTGCCATTTGTCTTGGGTCATTGGAGTCTCCGGTTAGCTTGGATCGTCAGACGATGCGGACCAGTGCGGGATATTGAGCAACCAGGGGATCGCTGGTGAGCAGGGTGATTCCCTCGACCAAGGATTGCGCGACCAGGATACGGTCAAACGGGTCTTTGTGAACGGCGGGCAACCCGGCCACCGCGGCGGCATGCGCGCCAGTGATCGCCAATTCGATATAGCCGCGGTCCAACAGGCTTCGCCGCAAGAGGCGTGGATCGATTTGGAAATCGTCCCGCCGCAGCCCTTGCTTGATGGCGATCTCCCATAGGCTGGCGGCGCTGAACAGCAGGTCGTTGGCGGGATCGTCGAGTAACGCCCGCGCGACCGGCGGCAGCGACCGCGACTGTCCCGCGGCCCAGATGAGAATATGGGTATCCAGGAGCAACTTCACCGTCAGACGCCGAACAGATGCTCGATCTCTTCCTGGCCCATGCGATCGAAATCGTCGGGAACTGAAATTTGCCCATCCAGAAATCCGACCCGGCTGGTAGTGCCGGAAGCAGGCCGATCAAAGGGCACCACCCGCGCCAATGGCTTACCCGCTTTGGCGATAATGAACGATTCGCCCGCGGCAACATCCTGAACCAGGCGGGAGAGATGGGTTTTGGCGTCGTGGATATTGACTGTACGCATGATGAACGATCCTAGTTCAATTGAGTTAGTTTAATCGAAATCCGCCCCCGTCGCAATCGCCCGGATCGCCTCCAGCTTCCCGTGATGCACCGCCATCCCGACGCCATCGATGGTCAGTTCCCGCCGCAGGGTCACCCCATCCACGGCCGGGCCGTGGGTCACCAGCGCCTCCAACACCGCCTGATCGGTGACCGGATCGAGCGCCTGGAGCAGCCCGGATCGCCAATCCGGCCGAAGCACGGCCAGCGCGGCCAGCAGCGCGTAGGCGCCCCAATGCGACACGCCGGCCATCACCAGATGATCCGCCGGGGTCACGCAGGCGATGGCCGCGCCATGCTTTACATGCGCGGCAATGAGGCCGGGCGGCAGTGAGCCCATGCCG
>CAIUPC010000071.1 GCA_903900905.1 uncultured Acetobacteraceae bacterium | reverse complement strand
CCCGGGGACCAACCGCGGTACAAGCGGCAACCTGGGTCCCCGGGACAAGCCCGGGGATGACGGGTTTTGCGGCTGTTTCCCTGTCTCGCGCCGGCAGGTCTCTTGTCTTTACCGTCCCGTCGCCTGCACCTTCGCCCATGTATCCCGCAGCCCGACGGTGCGGTTGAACACCGGGCGTTCCGGTGTGCCGTCCTTGTCAGCCACGAAATAGCCGGTGCGTTCGAACTGCACCGTCTCATCCGGCGCGGCCGCGGCCAAAGCCGGTTCGACCAGGCAACCCGTCAGGACTTCCAGCGAGCCCGGATTCAAATCAGCCAGCACATCCCCGTCCGCGCCGGGGTCAGGGCGGGCAAACAGGTGGCTGTAAAGCCGCATTTCGGCTTCAACCGCATCCGCCGCGGCGACCCAGTGCAGCGTCGCCTGGACTTTCCGCCCGTCCGGCGTATTGCCGCCGCGAGTCTCCGGATCGTAGGTGCAGCGCAGCGCGATGACGGTGCCGGCGTCGTCCTTGATGATCTCCCGGCAGGTGACGAGGTAGCCGTAGCGCAGCCGGACCTCTTTGCCCGGGGACAGGCGGTAGAACTTCTTCGGCGGGTTCTCCATGAAGTCATCCTGCTCGACATAGATCTCCCGCCCGAAGGTGATGGGGCGGGTGCCGAGCTCGGGATGGTCCGGATGGTTGATCGCCTCGAGCGTTTCGGTCTGGCCTTCCGGGTAGTTCTCAATGATCAGCTTCAACGGCCGCAGCACCGCCATCCGGCGCGGCGCGATCGGGTTCAGCGTGTCGCGGATGGCGGAATCCAGCATCGCCACATCCACCACGCTATTGGCGCGGGCCACGCCGACGCGGGAGACGAATTCGCGCAGCGCCGCCGGCGGCACGCCGCGGCGGCGGAAGCCGGCCAACGTCGGCATGCGCGGATCATCCCAGCCGGATACATGCCCGTCACGCACCAGCGTCGTCAGAATGCGCTTGGACAGCACGGTATAGCTGACGTTCAGCCGGGCGAATTCGTACTGCTTCGGCTGCGCCGGCACCGGCAGGTTGCCGATAAGCCAGTCATAGAGCGGCTTGTGATCCTCAAACTCCAGCGTGCAGACGGAGTGCGTGATGCGCTCGATCGCATCAGACTGGCCATGCGCGAAGTCGTAGGTCGGGTAGATGCACCAGGCATCGCCGGTGCGCGGATGATGCGCGTGCAGGATGCGGTAGAGCACGGGGTCGCGCAGGTTCATGTTGCCCGACGCCATGTCGATCTTGGCGCGCAGCACGCAGGTCCCGTTGGGGAATTCCCCGGCGCGCATGCGGCGGAAGAGGTCCAGGTTCTCGGCCGGGGTGCGATAGCGGAAGGGGCTGTTCTGGCCGGGTTCCGTCAGGGTGCCGCGCTGGGCGCGCATCGCCTCCGGCGGGGTGTCATCGACATAGGCGTGGCCGGTTTCGATCAGATGCTCGGCCCAGGCATAGAGCTGCTCGAAGTAGTCGGAGGCGTAAAACAGGTTCTCGCCCCAGTCGAAGCCCAGCCAACGGACATCGCGCTGGATGGAGTCGATGAAGAGTTGCTCTTCCTTGACCGGGTTGGTGTCGTCGAACCGCAGATGGCACTTGCCGCCGAATTCGCTGGCGACGCCAAAGTTCAGGCAGATGGATTTGGCGTGGCCGAGATGCAGGAAGCCATTCGGCTCCGGCGGGAAACGCGTCACCACCGAGGCCGCGCGTCCAGAATCCAGGTCGGCCTGGATGATGTCGCGGATGAAGTCGCGCCCAACCTCGGCCGTGCCCGATTCCGCTGTCACCGTATCCGCCATCCTGTCGGCTCCTGTCCTCACGCTGCGGCTTCTCTTACCCTGGCGGCGCCATGGCTGCCAGCCGCGTTGCCGGATGGCGGCTGTTCGATCTATGATTGGCTGTCCGGCTGTAACCGATGGCGAATCTTAAAGGCAAATCGATGGCGGCTTCACATCCCAGGCAAATCGCCTGCTTCGTCGCTGGCACGCGCCTCGCGACCGAAAGCGGGGAAATCGCGGTCCAGTCGCTACGCGTTGGCGACCGCGTCCGCTCCGTCATGACCGGCCGGTGGGAGACGGTGATCTGGATCGGCCGTCGCGTGGTGGACTGCACCCGCCATCCTCGCAAAGAGGATGTGTGGCCGATCAAGGTTGCGGCGCATGCGTTTGGCCCGTGTCAGCCGGGCCGCGATTTGTGGCTGTCGCCCAATCACGGGATCTATGTGAACGACACGCTGATCCCCGTTGGTCTGCTGGTAAATGGCACCAGCATCCGCCAGATCAAGCTGCCGGCGGTGGCTTACTGGCACGTGGAACTGCCGCGGCATGAGGTCATTCTGGCGGAGGGCCTCGCGACGGAAAGCTACCTCGACAGCGGCGACCGCACCGACTTCATGGATGGCGGTGATTTCGTGTCGTTGTTCCCCTCCTTCAGCGTCAAACGGCATGAGATTGAAGGCTGCGCACCTTTGATCGCCGATGGTTCGGCGGTCGCCGCGACGCGGGCCATGCTCGCGGATCGGGTCGCGCAAGGGATGACGAAGGCGGCCCAGACCGGGAATGCGCCTGCGCCGGGCGGTTAGGCCGCTGCGCGCTGCTGCGCGCGGACCCTTTCGCGGTGTGCGGTGTATAACCCGCTCGCGATGATGATGGCCGCGCCGGCCAGGGTCCAATGGTCGGGCAGGTTGTTGAACACAATATAGCCGGCCGCCGTCGCCCAGATCAGCTGGGTGTAGCTGAACGGCGCCAGCAGCGACGCCCCGGCATGGCGTAGGGCCAATACCATCATCCATTGCCCGACAGAGGACAGCACCCCCAGAAGCCCGGTCAGCGCCCATTGTCCGGGCGTCGGCCAGACCGCCACGAAGGGCATCATCGTGGTCAAAGCCAATGCCCCGATCCCGGCTGAAAAGAGGATCGTCGTGCGCGGATCGTCGGAACTGGCGACCTTGCGGGTGATGATCAAGGCCGTTGACCAGCAGAAGGCTGAGGCGATGCCCCAGAATGCCGCGGGCTGGAACCCGTTGGTGCCGGGGCGGATGACCACCAGCACGCCGATCATGCCGGCGATCACAGCGGCCCAGCGGCGGATGCCGACGACCTCTTTCAACAGGGGAATCGACAGGATGGTGATCAGAAGCGGTGAGAGGAAGCTGATCGCTGCTGCCTCCGCCATCGGCATCTGGCGCACCCCGAACACGAACAGTACCGAGGACCCCGTCACTGCCAGCCCCCGCAGCAGCTGCAGCTTCGGGTTGCGCGGGCGCAGCACGCCCCAGGGTGTGCGCCGGGCCAGAACCGCCGCCATCGCGAAGAAAACCACATACCTGATCCACGCGATCTCGATGATCGGCATGGACACGCTGAGGTATTTGGCGATCGAATCGGCCGTGGCGAACACAACGGTCGCGCCGACGGACAGCGCGATCCCACGAATCGGGTCTTCCGTCTGAGCCATGGCGCTTTATACCAGGGGGACCTGCCCACGCGCAGCCAGGGAGAACGCGATGCAGCCCATCAATGCGGATACACAAGCCGCCTGGACGGTCGAACGCCTCAACGGCGATCAGGACTGGATTTACCGGTTGGACGACCGCGCCCGGCGGGACCTGACCGACGCGGTGCGCAAGGCGCGCGATCCGGACAAGACGCTGCTGGATTATGCCCGCGGGGATTTCGACCTCGGTTCGGCGGCGGCGCCGATCGCGGCGTCGATCCGGCAGATCAAGGATGGGACGGGGTTCGCGCTGCTGCGCGGCCTGCCGCGGGACGGGCTGACGACGGAGGAGTTTGAACTCCTGACCTGGGCCATCGGGTTGCATACCGGGGTGGCGCGGCCGCAGGGCAAGGCGAGCCAGTACCAGTCGGCCGTGCGCGATGTGGGCGTGCAATACCGGACCGGGAAGGGGCGGGGTTACTCGTCGAATGCTGACCTCGATTTCCATACCGACAGCGCCGATATCGTGCTGCTGACCTGTTACAACGTGGCGAAGGAGGGGGGCATGAGCATGGTCTCCAGCTCCGTCACCGCCCATAACATCGTCGCGGCGGAACGCCCCGATCTGGCGGAATTGCTGCATCAGCCGTTCCATTTCAGCCGCCAGGCGGAGGAAGCGCCGGACGAGACGCCGTATTACCCCAACCCCATCTTCGACGTGGAATCCGGCGTGCTGTGCAGCAAGTGGAACCGCAACCGGCTGCGTTCGGCCCAGGCGATGGACGGGGTGCCGAAGCTGACCGCGCAGCAGCATGACGCGCTGGACCTGCTCGACGACGTGCTGCGGCGGCCGAACGTGATGCACACGATGTACCTGGAGCCTGGGGACATGCAGGTGCTGAACAACCATGTGACCCTGCACTCGCGCACGGAGTTCGTGGATCACGACGAACCCGCGCTGAAGCGCTGCCTGTTCCGGCTTTGGCTGGCGCCGCCGGATTGGCCAGCGCTGCCGGAAAGCTGGCGCCCGGCCTACCGGGCGGTGGAGGCAGCGACCGTGCGCGGCGGGATCAAGGGGCACGTCTATGACGAGGCGCGCCAGTCGTATGAGACCCGGCAGGCGGCGGAACTGGGGATGCGGCTGGCCTGAAAGGGTGGCCCATCTCCTGAAACAAGCCCTGGCGTCACGCCCGGACCGCCTGGTCCGGGCATGACGGATGGCACAGTGCGGATCAGCCCCGCTTCTTCTCCATCGCCTCGGTCAGGCGCTGCGGATCGACCTTGATCTCCACACCGGCGCGTTCGGTCTGGAGGACCATGATCGAGCGTGAGTCGCGATTGCCCCAGCCGCGGTTCAGACCCTCGGACAGGTCCGCCAAAGCCAGGTTGGACAGGCGCATTGGCACGTTCAGTTCGCGGCCGAGCGCGGTCGCGAGGGAGACGTCCTTGTGCGCGAGGCGCAGCGCGAAGGCCGGCGGCTCGTACTTGTTGGGCAGGAACTGGTCGGTCATCGACTCGAAGGCACCGCGGCGGCCGATGGCGCCCTGGCGGACGGCTTCCCAGATGGCCAGCGGCTCGATGCCGGCCTTCACGCCCATGCTGAAGACCTCGGCGGCGGCGGCGGTGGCGATGTAGCCGTAGCAGTTATGCACCAGCTTCGCGACCGAACCGGCGCCAATGGGGCCGATATAGCTGGCCTGATCGCCGATCATGTCGAGGACGGGCTTCCATTTGTCGAAGACGTCGGAGTCGCCGCCGCACCAGATCGCGAGCTTGCCGGTGGCCGCGCCCTTGGGCCCGCCGCTGACGGGGGCGTCGAACACGTAGGCGCCCTTCTTCTCATACTCGGCATGCGCCTTGCGCATCGTGGTGGGGGAGTTGGTGGTGAGGTCGAAATAGGCCGCGCCTTCGCGCACACCGGCGAGGATGCCGGTTGGGCCGTAGGACACCGCCTCAAACTCCACCGGGCCGGGGAGGGAGGAGAAGATCACGTCGCATTCCGCCGCCAGGGCTGCCGGGCTGTCCATCCAGACGGCGCCGTTCTTGATATGTGGCGCGGCGGCTTCTTTGCGCACGTCGTGCACCAGAACGGTGTTGCCGTCGGTCTGGAAGCCCTTCTGAAGATTGGCGGCCATGCTGGCACCCATGGTGCCGAGGCCGATGAATCCGGCTTTCATTGGGGGGAGTTCTCCTGATTTGGGGTAGGGCGGGTGGGGGAGGGGATGGTGGCGCTCCTACCCCTCCCCCCGGCCCCCTCCCTCAAGGGGAGGGGGAGAATTGTTGTGGTGGCCGATTACGGATTGGCGGCGAAGATGTCCTTGGCGATGTTGGCCGCGCTCATGGAGGCGGGCCAGCCGGCGTAGAACGCCAGATGGGTGATCATCTCGGAGATCTCGTCCTTGGTGACGCCGTTATCCAGCGCGCGCTGCAGATGGCCGCGCAGCTGCTCGGGGCGGTAGGTCGCGAGCAGGGTCGCGCAGACGATCAGGCTGCGGTCGCGCTTGGACAGATTCGGGCGTTCCCAGATATCGCCGAACAGGACCTTCTCGGTCATCTCGATCATATAGGGGACGGTGTTGCGGACGGCGTCGCGCGACGCGGAAGTGGGGGCCTGGGACATGGTTTCCTCCTGGGGGGGTTAAAAGAGCGCCTATTGCACACCAACCCGCTTTGCGAGTCCAATCCGGGGGCAAAGGGAGTGCGATGATGAGTGAAGAATCCAAGGTTGCCCTGGTGACCGGCAGCGCGATGAATATCGGCCGGGCGATCGCCCTGCACCTGGCCCGGGACGGGTTCCGGGTCATGGTCACCGCCCGCCAGTCGGCGGATGACTGCGCGGAAACCGTCCGGCAGGTGCGCGAAGCGGGCGGGGAGGCGGATATGCACCTGGCCGATATCTCCGACCATGTTCAGGCCTCGGCCCTGGTCGCGGCGACCGTCGCGCGGTTTGGCCGGCTGGACGTGCTGGTCAACAATGCCTCCATCCGCCGGCAGACGAAGTTCGCGGAAATGACGCCGGAGGAATGGCGGGAGATCATGGGCACCACGATCGATGGCGCTTTCTACTGCGCCCATGCCGCCGCGCCGCATATCATCGCCGCCGGGGGCGGGACGATCATCAATCTCGGTGGCATCTCCTCGCATGTGGGTTCGATGGGCCGGGTGCATGCGATCACCGCCAAGGCCGGCATGACCGGGCTGACGCGGGCGCTGGCGAAGGAGCTGGCGGCGAGTAACATCACCGTCAACACCGTGGTGCCCGGCTCGATCGAGACGGTGCGCGGCTTCGCCGCCGGCGGCAATCACGGCCGATCGGCTCTGCCCGACAGCCCGTTGGGGCGGCGGGGCAAGCCGGATGAGATCGCGGCGATGGTGCGGTTTCTGTGTTCGGATGAGGCGCGCTACATCACCGGGCAATCCATCCATGTGAATGGCGGCGCTTATATGACCTGAGCGGGGGCGGCCGGTGGGATCGTGCCCATCGGCCGCAATCGCTCCATTGGCGATTTTTCGTTGTATCATTCCAACCCGTAAAATGAATGATGTACCGGCCATCGTTACCCGTCATGCCGATCCACGGACTTGATCCGTGGGTCGGCATGACGGCGTTGGGGCGCTGCCGGTGAGTCAATGTCAACACGGGCTGGTATCACAGTCGGACATGGATCAACTGAGCCCAGTCGGTAGGGGATGATCCCTGGGCCCACTGGCCATATTTTCCTAGTGAAACACCCGGCCCGCGTCAATCACAACCGTCTGGCCGGTCATCGTCTCCGTCCGGCACATCGTCACGACCATGTCGGCGCAGTCGTCCTTGTCCGCGGGCTTCTTCAGCACCGCGCCCTGGGAGGAACGCTCGATCATCTCCGGCAGCAGGTTGGCGGTGGCGCGGGTGCCTTCGATCAGGCCGGGGGCGACGCAGTTGACCAATGTCTCCGGCGCCATGCCGACGGCCATGCAGCGGGTGAGGTGGATCAGCCCGGCCTTTGACACGGCATAGGCGATCGATGACCCGGTCGGATGCAGCCCCGCGACCGAGGCGATATTGACCACCCGGCCGCGACCCTGCGCCTTCATCTGTGGCGCGACGGCCTTGGTCAGCCGCATCGGCCCGGTCAGGTTGACGGCGATGATCTTGTCCCAAACCTCCAGCGTCAGATTGTCGAGGTCGGTGAAGGGGATCGCCTTGTTGTAGGCGGCGTCGTTGATCAGGATGTCGATCCGACCGAAACGGGCCGTGACATCCGTGACCAACTGCGCCACCGCCGCGTCGGAAGTGATGTCGCAGCCAAAGGCGGCGGCGTTGATCTGGTAGCGGGCGGTGAGGTCGCGGGCCACGCCCTCCGCCTGATCCTTGCTTTGGGCGTACATGACGGCGATGTGCACGCCCTCTTTCGCCAAAGCGTGGCAAATCCGCTGCCCGAGGCCACCGTTTCCACCCGTTACCAGGGCCACCGCGCCGTTGAGGTCCATCGTGTCGTTTCCTTTGCGTCAGGTCGTCTGAAGGGGGGCCGTGGTCGCCCACCCCCCTCCCGCGTCATCCCCGGGCTTGTCCCGGGGACCAAGGTTTCCTCGGGTGCCGCGATTGGTCCCCGGGACAAGCCCGGGGATGACGCGGGCGGGAGGCCAGCCCTCTCCTTCCGATCGTTTAGCCGGCCAGCCGCACCGTTCGGAGGTTATCGGCCACCGTCAGAATGCCGCCGGTGGTGGCGCGAATCTCATCGACCGTCAGGCCGGGTGCGATCTCCCGCAGCAGGAAGCCGGTGCCGGTGGGTTCGAACAGGCCGTAATTGGTAGAGACCAGGGTCACCACGCCGCGGGCCGTGACCGGCAGGGCGCAGGCCGTGACCAGGCGCGGCTCGTTCTTGCGGGTCACATGCTCCAGGATGATGAATACCCGCTTGGCGCAGGCGGCGAGGTCCATCGCACCGCCGATACCGCCGCCCTTCTGGCCCTTGAGCTTCCAGTTGGCGAAATCGCCGGTCATGGAGACCTCATAAGCGCCCATGACGGTGGCATCGATATGGCCGCCGCGGATGATGGCGAAGCTGTCGGCATGATGCACGACCGAGCCGCCCGGCTTCATGGTCACATTCTGACCACCGGCATTGACGAGGTTGAGGTCTTCCTCCCCCGCCGCCGCGACCGGGCCGTAGCCGATGATCCCGTTCTCCGAATGGTAGGTGAAATCCACGTCCCCGAGGTCAGTATTCGAGCACATGGTCGGGATGCCGACGCCCAGGTTGACGATCCAGCCGTCCCGGAATTCCAGCGCCATGCGGTCCGCCATCTGCTGGCGATTCAGTCCTTTGGTGTCGCTCATCGGCGGCGCTCCTGCCGGCGGGTTGGCCAAATACCTTCGGGTTCGGGCGGCACCTGGATCAGGCGCTTCACAAAAATGCCCGAGCAATGCACCTGATCCGGGTCAATCTCCCCCACCGGCACGATCGGCTCGTCCACTTCCACGATCGTGGTGCGGGCGGCCATGGCCATCACGGGGTTGAAATTGCGCTGGGCGCGGTGGAACTGCAGGTTGCCGAAAGTGTCGGCGCGGACGGCGCGGATGAAGGCGTAGTCCAGCGGCAACGCATATTCCAGCAGGTATTCGCGGCCGTTGATCACCCGTGTTTCGCGGCCCTCGGCGAGTTCGGTGCCGACGGCGGTGGGGGTGTAGAAGGCCGGGATGCCGGCGCCGGCGGCGCGCAGGCGTTCGGCCAGGGTGCCCTGGGGCACGAGTTCGGCCTCGCACTCCCCCGATTCGTAGTATTTGGTGAAGGGCAGCACGTCGGTGGGGCGGGTGGCGGCGGTGAAGGCGCAGATGACCTTCGCGACCTGCCCGTTCTCCACCAGCATGCCCATGTCGGGCATGCGCGGCACGGCGGCGCCACCGGTGGTGTTGCCCACCAGAGTCAGGCGTTTGGCGCCCTGCTCCAGCAGCGCCTTGATGAGGTTGAACGCCACCCCCGGCATGGCGAAGCCGCCGAAGCCGATGGTGCTGCCATCGGGGATGTCCGCGATCGCTTCGCGGAAGCTCCCGACCTGTTTGGATTTGAGTGCCATCTTGGTATCGCAGGGCCCCCCGCCCGTTTGCATCTGATGGGATGAACGGGCAGGGGCGGGTGGGAGTCAAGGTGGTGGGTTGCGGGGCGGCTCACGGCGTATGGGGTGTTCGCGGTGAAAGGCGGCGTTGAGTTTGGGAGGCTGCTTGTGCGAGGCGCCCCGATCGGACGTCGCGGCCAGTGCCGGGCTTCGCCGTGCTCACGGCGCAAGGGGTTTTTTGCGGCGTGATGCTCCGCCGGGGACTGGTCGTCGGCGACGGCTGGATCGTGCGGCTGGCTGACCATGCGCGGGATCCTCACGGCGCATGGGGTTTTCATGCTTGTGGGCAGGTGCGTCCGGGAAGGGGGTTGGAGGGGACGCTGATCCGCTTTGGCACGAAGATCACGAAGGACGCGTAAGCCACGAAGGCTGCCGGCGGTGATGGCTTCGGGGCGTGTTGGGGTGGCGGGGCGCGATCCGGTTCCACGGATGACGCGGCGCGTGGCCTCGTGGCTTGCTCGTCCTTCGTGATCCTCGTGCAAAATGCGGGGCTGATCCACACACCAGCCCCTGCGCCGGACACGCCCGACGGTCGGGATGCTCACGGCGCATGAGGTCTTCATTGTGTTTGGGGGAGCGGGCCGATCGCGGCCGAGCTGTGGTGTTTGTGCGGGGTGCGTGCCGCCGCCGCAGATGGCAGAGATCGGCGTGCGCTCACGGTGCAGGGGTTTTACCGTCGCGGCAGTGGGGCGGATGCGCGAAGGGCGGTGGGTGGGGCGAGGCGGGGGCATGGTTTGGTTCGTGCCTGAACGGGAGGCTCGCGCCAATCGGAAAGGGGGGATTACCGGCGGAGGTCGCTGATAAACAGCAGGCGGGGGTGGAGGGACGGGTCGTCCGACAGGCGGCGGAGCTGGCTTTGATCAACGCAATGTATGATGTCAGTCCGTAACTGTATACTCACGCGCGGGGGGAAGGGCGTTCTGGACGATGATCTACGGGCTGGCCCGGGGCGCGGGTGGATGCAGCCGTGTGTCCAGCGCGAACGGTTCTTGCGACAGCAGCGTATAGTTGCCGGCGGCACGGGTGCTGTCGAACAGCAGGTTCCAGCTGTGGGTCGAGACCGCGCTGGGGATCAGCACGAAATGATGCGCGGCCAGGAGCCGCGCGCCGAAGCTTTGTTGGCCGGCACTCGGCGTGCCCGGATGTAGCCAGTTGGGGTTGGGGATCGAGGCGGGATCGACCACGAAGATGTCCTGTGGGTCGTTGATCCGCGCGGCGGTCAGGGTGTGCGGCTGGGTGTCCAGGACAAGGAATGTCTTGTGGACCGCGACCTCCAGGATCGCTGTGGCTGGGTCCAGGGCGCAGTAGACGGTGCGGATGCCGGCGGGGTTCCAGCGGCCGCCGGCTTGGAAGGCGCCCTCGCCGCTGTCCCAAGTGGGGGCGAAGCGACGCTGATCCAGGCGCCAGATGACGAAACCACCCGGGCCGTGCGGCGGCGGAAGCGGGGTCACTTACGTGTAGACCCCGTACTCCAGGCGGGTCAGGAAGGCGTTCACCAACTCGACCCCAGCGGGAGTTTGAAGCAGTTCCAGCGGGATTTGCCGATCGAGGCCCATGACGGGCTCGCTGATCCACTGTTCGGCGGCGTCCTGGGTGCCGAAGACCTCGGTCGCTTTGGCCAGGATTCGGGCGAAGGTCCAGGTCTTGCTGCTTTGCTCCGGGCTGAGAGGAAGTTTGCCGGGAGCCTTGCGGCGTTGATAGGTGCGGTAGGTCATGCCGAAGGCATCTTCGAAATGGCGGCCGCCTTTGACGAGGTTGATGGTGCGCGCGAGATGGTCGAGCGCCTTTTGCGGCAGACCGGTTTTGAGCAGGCGATGGACATCGAGTTGGCTGGATGGGCAGGTCCGCAGGACGTCCGGTCCGCCCAGGAGGTCGGTGACGCGGGTGAGGTCGGATGCATCGGCCGGCTGCTGGGTCGTGGTGGACATGGATCAGGTCCCGTCATATGTCGTGTTTGTATAAGACATGTGTCGTATGAAGGGCAAGCGCGATCCATGGGACATGCCTCGAGGCGTCGTTCGACGCCGTCCAGCGGATAATGCTGGACCTGCGGGGGAGCGGCTGTGGGGCCCGCAGTAAATGCCTGCTCCGATCATGTCCTTGATGTCGTAGGCAAATCTGCAACCAGCTTTTCTATCAAACACTTTGACGCCGCCGCGAAGATGCTACTCTGGCCAGCTGTTACCCTGTTCATGCGCCAGATTTCTTTCGGATCGTTCAACTGGATGACCGTGATGGTGCCGGGCGTATCGGCCGGGCCGACTGCCAGATCGGATGAAATGGGTAGCCAGGCCTCTGAATCCTGCGCTCTGAGATCGCCTGATTTGCGCACAATTGGTAAGCTGCCGATGGCGAACGCCTCATCAGGCGGGTTGATGTGAAGCAACGCCAAGCCGCGTGAAGCCAGAACGGCACGAAACTCACCAGGGTCTTTGCGGATGGCGTGCACCTTGCCGCCCTGAAGCAGGCGTGCACGCTCTTCAGGCGTGTCGAGTTTATCGACCTCGCTGGCGGCATCCGGGTCCCGGGCTCGCATCTCGGCGAACCGATTGTCCAGGAAGGATTCTGCCTCGGTCAGAGAAGCAACTTTGGCATGGACATCCGGCACACGTTTCCACTGAAGATAGAAATACTGATCCCAGGTGCCACGCTCTTCCGGGGTTAATTGACAGGTCTGTCCCGAACGAGCAGCGGCTACGAGCTTTTTGATAATGAGGTTGGCAGCACCCTCCAAAGCGGAGAAATCCGTTTCCAGGCTTGTATCCTTGGCGCCATCGGCATCTTCTATCGTGTAAAGATGGCTCTCCGCGAAGATGGATTTTGGGCTGGCAGGGAAGATCTTGCCACTTTTTTTGTTGAAGGCCCAAAGACGTCCTTTGTCATCCGTAAATCGTTCTACGTGCATTTTCGCAATAAAATGATGATTTTTTGGGGTGTTGGTATCGTTACTTTCCATAGATTCCAGACCTCTCGATATAGCGCCAAGGCCAGATACCAGAGAGAAACGCTCTCGCCGACCGTTCTGGTGGCTCAAGGGTATAAGCGATCTTTGCATCCATCTTGCCACGGAAGCTCTTGATCATACGTTAAGCGTATCGCAGGGCATGGCGGTGGAGCAAGGACTATGTTTGCCAGGGCGATAGGGCAGGGAGCAAGCTAATCGCCGTGCGCTCCCCACTATGATCGCGAGCGCCGGCCTTCCCTCGCGACTGCGCCCGTCGCAACGCCAAAGTCGTGGGTGATCCGCCTTCGCGGATCATGACGTGGTTGGGCAACCGCCTACCCCCGCTCCATCTCCAAATACCCCAGCGCATTCACCACAGCCGACCACCCGGGGCCAACGAGGGTGGAGGTCTCATCTTCCGTGACGATCGCTGGCCCCGCGATGCGGGCGCCAACGGCTAGCCCCGCCCTCGGGTAAATCCCCCATTCAGACACCGTCCCGGTCACGGTATCCCGTACCGCCTGCGTCCGCTCCGGCACCGCGGCCGGCTGGAACAGCCCGCCGCTTTGGCCGACAGAACCAACATCCTCGGTCAAGGTCGCCACCACCACGGCGTAGCTCATGATCTCCACATCCGATCCGGGGACGGGCCGATCGTAGAAGCGGGCGTATTCGCGGTCGTACAGCGACCGGATTAAATCCACATCGTCCGGCCCCAGCGCCCGCACCGGCAGCGGCACCGGGATTTCGTGGCCCTGGCCGACATAGCGCATATAGGCGGTGCGGGTCTCAACCAATGCCGCGCCGAAGCTGCCAGGCTCCACCGCGGCCTCGGCTTCCGCCTGCATCGACTCCAGCAGCGCATTCACCGCTTCCACATCGAAGGTGGAGAACCGTTGATACAGGCTGCGCACCACCTCATACCCCACGGGCGCGCGGAGGAAGCCAATCGCGCTCCCGACCCCGGCACCGGAGGGCACGACGATCCGGCCGATCCCGATTTTCTCGGCGACGCGGCAGGCATGCACCGGCCCGCCGCCGCCGAAAGCGATCAGCACCCGGGCGTCATAGGTCTTGCCGGATTCGATGGCATGCACGCGGGCGGCGTTGGCCATGTTTTCGTCCACCATCTCCACCACGCCGAGCGCGGCCATCTCCGCCGTCAGGCCCAGCTTCGCGCCAACCTCCGCCAGCAGCGCGTCATGCGCGGCGCCGCCGTCCAGGCGCATGGTGCCGCCGGCGAAGCGCGCCGCGTCGTAGCGGCCGAGCGTCAGGTTCGCGTCCGTCACCGCCGGCTTCTTCCCACCCCGACCATAACAAGCCGGCCCCGGGTCGGCGCCCGCGCTCTCCGGCCCGACGGCGATGCGGCCCAGGCTGTCGACATGCGCGATGGAGCCGCCGCCGGCCCCGATCTCCACCATCTCAATCACGGGGATGCGGAGTGGCAGGCCGGAGCCTTTGCGGAACCGGCCGACACGCGCGACCTCAAAGGTGCGGGCGGTTTGCGGCTGGTAGTCGTCGATCAGGCAGATCTTGGCCGTGGTGCCGCCCATGTCGAAGGACAGCACCCGCTCCAACCCGCATTGGCGGGCGATGAAGGCGGAGAAGATGGCGCCGCCGGCGGGGCCGGATTCCACCAGGCGGATGGGGAAGCGGCAGGCGGTTTCGATGGTCGTCAGCCCGCCGCCCGACATCATCAAAAACAGCGGCGCCGCGCAGCCCAGGCCGCGCAGGTCGGCCTCCAGCAGCCGCAGATAGCGCGCCATCATGGGTTGGACATAGGCGTTGGCGACGGTGGTGGAAAACCGCTCCCACTCCCGCATTTCGGGGGAGACTTCCGAGGACAGCGACACCGGGATGTCCGGCAGTTCCTCGGCCAGGATGGCGCGGACCCGGCGTTCGTGGTCCGGGTTGACGAAGGCGTGCAGGAAGCCGACGGCGATGCTTTCCACCGCCTCGGCTTTCAGCGCGGGGATCAAGGCGCGGACGGCGGCCTCATCCAGCGGGCGCAGGACGGCGCCGGTATTGTCCAGACGCTCCGGCACCGGCAGGCGCAGATGCCGCGGCACCAGCGGCTGCGGCAGCACGATGTTGAGGTCATACTGGTCGTAGCGGCTCTCATTGCCCATGGCGATGACGTCGCGGAACCCCTCGGTGGTGATCAGGGCCGTGCGCGCGCCCTTGCGCTCGATCACCGCGTTGGTGGCCAGCGTGGTGCCGTGGATGATCAGGTCGATCTGGTGCGGCTCCACGCCGGCCGTCTGCAGGATGGCGCGCACGCCCTCCATCACGCCTTGCTCCGGCGCATGCGGGGTGGTCAGGACCTTGAGCGTCGTGCGCCCGCCGGCATGCTCCAACGCGAGGTCGGTAAAGGTGCCGCCAATATCGACGGCGAGGCGCGCTGATGACATCCGGTCCGCTCCTGCAGGCTGTTGCCGCCTGGATAGCAGACTGTGGGGCGGGAGGGGAAACCACCGCGCTGATTCAGATCAATGACGCCCGGCGCCGTGCCGCAGACACAAGACCGGTCCCAACGCGACAAGGCCGGTGTCATGCGCTTCAGTTTCGAAACCCTCGGAAACGCCACGCTCGCATTTCGGGAGGACGGCCGACCGGTGCTGGCGACCGATCCGTGGCTGATGGGCACCTGCTATTTCGGCAGTTGGGGCCTCGATCGTCCTTTGACCGATGACGAGCTGAAACTGGTCCAGGCCAGCGAATATCTGTGGATTTCGCACGGGCATCCGGACCATTTCCACATCCCGTCGCTGGCGCTGCTGCGGCCGGAGCAGACCATCCTGCTGCCGGACCACTATTCCTCGGACATCAAGGATTACCTGATCAACCACGGCTTCACGGTCGAGGTCATGCCGTACCGCCAGTGGAAGCAGCTGTCTCCCGGTATCCGCGCGATGTGCCTGGATAACGAGAACCAGGACGCCATTCTGATCATCGAGGCCGGGGACAGCCTGATCGTGGACCTGAACGACTCACCCTTGTGCGGGGAGGAACGGTTCATCCGCGATCTGGTCCGGCGCTACGACAAGACGCGGACCTATGCGGCCGCTTTGTGCTCCAACGATGCGGATATGTTCAACCTGGTGGACTCCGCCGGCCGGCGGACGATCGATGCGCCGGAGCAGCGCAAGCCCGGCATGGTCTGGGCCCTGGCGCGGATCGTGGAGTCGCTGGGGGTGGGGCATTATGTGTCCTCGGCCTCCCAGCACATCTATGTCCGCACCGATGCCCTCTGGGCCAATCCCTATCGGGTCGGCTGGTCTGACGTGGTGCAGTACTGGTCGCGGCCGAATATCCCGATTATCGAGCCGTTCGTGATCGTGGACCTCGATACCGGGGACTATATCCGCAAGCATCCTGAGCAGACCTCGGATTTCAGCCAGGTCACCACCCGTACGTCGGACGATGATTGGTCGGTGGCGCTGACCGAGCGGCAATGGGGGGAACTGACGACGTTCTTCAAAACGATCGAGATATTGCGGCCGTACTGCGATTACCTGGATTTTACGGTTGGGCATGAAACCCGCCGCATCTGGCTGTCGGATATGGCCATGACCAAAATCCCCGCCGCGCTGCGCGGGGTCGCGTTCCATGCGCCCGCGAAGTCGCTGATGGCGTCGGTTAAACTGGGCTATTTCGATGCCATCCTGATTGGCAACTTCATGACGACAGAGCTGCACAACATGTCGCTCTACCCGCATTTCAGCCCGATCGTGGCGAAGCTGGCGGGGGCGTCTGGCGTGAAGACCGCCGCGCAGTGGGCCGATTTCCGCCGCCGTTACTTCCGCCGCAACCGGCTGGGTTATCTGGAGTGGCACCTGTCGGCCAAGCTCGCGGATGTTGTGGACGTGCTGCGGGGCTGGGCCGATCGGTTGCATGTGAAACGGCCTTTGAAGGTTATTTATCGGAAATATCTGGGTGACCCGGTGAGTTGATGGAACGCTTCACCAGCGCCAGCGACGCCCCGACCACCGCGACCACCGCGGTCAATGGCCCGAACCCGCCGAACCCCTGCGTCGCCATCATCAGCCCGCCCAGGCCGGACGCCCCCATCCAGCCGATAGACGAGCACGTCACGTTCAGCCCCATCACCGTGCCCCGGACCTGCGGCGGGACCTCGGCCAGCGCGGCCAGCATCGCCGGGCGGGCGAGGGCATTGAGGAACACATAGACGAAGCCCAGCCCCACCGAGACCATCACCCCGGTTTGCCAGCCGAACAGCGCCAGGGCCGCGGCGCCGGAGGCAACCATCGCCACCGCATAGGTCCGCGGCCGGTTCGGCACCTTGTCCGCGACCTGGCCCCCCAGCACCGTTCCCAGGATATTGCCCGAGGCGAACACCGCCAGCGGGATCGCCACCGCATCCAGCGTCAGATGGTAGGTCGCCTGCAGGAAGGTCGCGAAATAGACGGCGGTGAGGCCGTAGCAAATGCGCTCCATGATCCCCATGCCGAGCAGGCGGATCACCGGCAGGGACAGTGCCGCCCGCAGGGACGGTGCCTTGGCCCCGCGCGCCCGGGCCCCGCTGGGCTTGCCGTGCGTGGTCACCATCAGTGCGACGCAGGACAGGACCGCCAGCGCGGCCACGCATTGATTGACCCCGCGCCAGCCGATCCAGGAGCCGACCCAGGCGGCGAGGGGAACGCCGACGAGGAGGGTGAGGGACTGCCCACTCATGACCCAGCCCAGCGCGCGGCCCTGTTGGCTGGGGCCGACACGGGCGGAGACCTCGGCGAAGATGACCCCGGTGAACATGCCGCTGCACCCGCCGGAGGCGACGGACCAGAAAATGGCCTCGGTGAATGTCTGTGCCGAGGACACGCCGAGCATCGCGAAGCACAGCGCGATGGTGCCCCCGATCAGGAACGGCCGCCGACCCCAGCGATCGGAGCCGGCACCGGCGGTCATGCCGGCGATGGCCCAGGAGACGGAGGTCGCCGCCACCAGGTTCCCCACCAGCGCCAGGGAGGTCGAGAGGTCCCGCGCCATATCCAGCAGAAACGGCGCCCGCGTGGTGCCGGAGGAAGCGGCGGTGAACATCGCCAGCGCCGCCGCGGCGAGGAGCGGCCAGGGCATGCGCTCTTCCGGTGCCGACATGCGATTGTTCCTCCCGTTGGTGCGGCTTGGTTGTGCCTTGGGTTGGGCGGGAGGT
>CAIUPC010000070.1 GCA_903900905.1 uncultured Acetobacteraceae bacterium | reverse complement strand
TGCGGGTGCTGGTGCTGGAAGCCGGCACCGGTGTCGGCGGCACCTGGTACTGGAATCGCTATCCGGGGGCGCGCTTCGACTCCGAGAGCTATTCCTATGCCTTCTCCTTTTCCAAGGAACTGCTGGATGAATGGGACTGGGGCGAGCACTTCTCCGGCCAGCCGGAAACGCTGCGCTATCTGAACCACGTCGCCGACAAATTCGACCTGCGCAAGGACATGCAGTTTCGCAGCCGCGTCGCCTCGGCGCATTTCCAGGAAGCGGCCCGCGGCTGGGACATCACCCTGGAAGACGGGCGCCATTACACCAGCCGGCTGATGATCACCGCCGTCGGGCCGCTCTCGGCCCCGACCATGCCGAACATCCCGGGCGTGGACAGTTTCAAGGGCGAGTCCTGCCACACCGCCCGCTGGCCGCATGACCCCGTCAGCTTCGAGGGCAAGCGCATCGCCGTTATCGGCACCGGCGCCACCGGGGTGCAGACCATCCAGGAAGTCGCCAAGACCGCCAAATCCCTGACCGTCTTCCAGCGCACCCCCAACTGGTGCGCGCCCCTGCTGAACAGCAAGATCAGCAAGGAGGAGATGCAACAGATCCGCGCCGGCTATCCCGCGATGTTCCAGCGCTGCCTGGAAACCTACTCCTGCTTCCTGCACACCCCCGACACCCACGGCACCTTTGAGGTATCGCCGGAAGAACGCGCGGCATTCTGGGAGAAGCTCTACGCCTCCCCCGGCTTCGGCATCTGGCTGGGCAACTTCAAGGACATCCTGACCGACCGCGCCGCCAATGCCGAGCTCAGCGCCTTCGTCGCCAACAAGATCCGCCAGCGGGTCAAGAACCAGGCGGTGGCGGAGAAGCTGATCCCCAAGAACCACGGCTTCGGCACCCGCCGCGTCCCGATGGAGACCAAATATTATGAGGTCTACAATCAGGACAACGTGCAGCTGGTCGATATCTCGGAAACCCCGATCGAGCGGATCACCGAGACCGGCATCAAGACCAGCGCCGCCGCATTTGACTTCGACATGATCATCTACGCCACCGGCTTCGATGCGATCACCGGCAGCTTCGACCGCATCGATATCCGCGGCACCGATGGTCAGAAGCTGAAAGACCGCTGGAAATTCGGGCCGGAGACCTATCTCGGCGTCATGGTCGATGGCTTCCCGAACATGATGATGGTCATCGGCCCGCATATGGCGCTGGGCAATATTCCCCGCAGCATCGAGCACAATGTGGATTGGGTGACCGATCTGGTGCGCTACCTGCGCGACCACAACGTCACCCGCGTCGAAGCCACCGCCGGGGAGGTCCAGACCTGGACCGATCACGTGAAGTCGCTGGGCGAAGGCCTGCTGCTGAACGAGGTGAACTCGTGGATGACCGGCGTGAACACCAATGTGGAGGGCAAGCAGGTCCGGATCGTCAACCGCTACAGCGGCAGTGCCCCGGACTACCGCGCCAAGTGCGACGCGGTTGCCGCGAGCCAATACAAAGACATGGCGCTGGCGTAGGGGAACCATTCTCCCCCTCCCCTCGCGGGAGGG
>CAIUPC010000069.1 GCA_903900905.1 uncultured Acetobacteraceae bacterium | reverse complement strand
CGACGAGGCAGCGTTGGTCGCGCATCTGGAAGGGCGTTTGGCCAAGTACAAATGGCCGGCGGCGTTTGCGTTCTGGGCCGAGTTGCCGAAGTCAGGCTATGGCAAGGTGACGAAGAAGGACGTGAAGGCGCTGCTGGCGGGCTGCTGATGCCACTGCCGATACGAAAGTAGCCCCGGGCGGTGTAGATGATGGCGAATGTCCAAACTTCGTGCTAAGCAAGAGCCAAGCAAAACCTGGGACTGCTCACATGTGCGCTGCGACCACGGCCAATCTGAAGATTGGTCAGGACACGAAAGACCGGGTCCAGCAATTGGCTGATATCCGCCGCCAGACACCACATTGGCTGCTACCGGAAGCTGTCGAGCCGTATATTGAACGCGAAAAAACCCCCGAGTCCCGGCGTCAGGACGCACTTGCAGCCTGGAGCGATTACCGGACGGACGGCCTCCACCTTACCGCGAACGAAGCTGATGCTTGGCTCGCAAAGTTGGAAGGGGGTGAGGATGCGCCCCTGCCAAAATGCCACGGCTGATCAGGAGTCTTGTCCCTAACCTACGATATGATCCGCCGGGCGGGTCATAGTGATACTCAGAGTGAGGATTTACAGGATGACCCGTGACCGCAAAAAACTGCTTTTGCCGCTTATTATGCCGGCTTTGGTTGCCTGTTCAGCGCAGGTGTGGGTCAAACCGGGCGCGACCCAGTCTGATTTCCAAATTGTCAAAGGGCATTGTGTGGCGGAATCATACTCCCGCGTCCAGGTCGCGCCGACACAGTTGACTATTGGTGCCGGCTATACCAATCCCATTTACACCAATTGTACTGGAACTGGGTATTCGATAGGCTGCGTCTCATCTGGTGGGGGATACGTGCCTGCACCGACTATTCAATATGATGCCAATGCCCGAGCGAGAGATGAGGTCTTTCGGGGGTGTATGTATGGGCAAGGTTGGAATCTTGCGGAAAAATCAGACTTGCACGGACAATCGTCAACTAAACCAACCAATCCTACCGAAACCTTAAGGTTTGACGTGCGGTGTAAAATTCCAGGGCAGGAGGCGATTGGCTTTGTTCGCGGTGCACAGGACTGCACTGATGTGCTGGGCGAGGTCATTCCGTAGTTTTTCTGTAATATTTCCGTTTATTTAAAATTATATAATATTCCGTATTCGGTCTGGTATAAAAGGCAATAGTCCGATGGAGAAGGGTTATCTCAGGTAGAACATCCCGATTATGCAGATAATAGCAAGGCTGTTGATTATCAGTGAAATAGGACTGCCACATTCCATGACGCCTCGCGCGCCGGTTGGTTTGCGACATCCTGATTTACCCATAATGTCACGGATCGGCCGAGGTCCCATTACTCGGCAGCTACCCCGAGGCTGGCCCGTCAACGCCGGATATGGCGTCTGAATTTCGCGAATGGAAAATCAAATTTCGTGTCGCGGGCACTTAGCCGTTTAGCGTATTTGCTAAGATGCAAGAGGTTAACCTCGCTGTTCGCGCGACGCGGGAAATCGGGTATGACTTGACGTCCCCCCTCCCCCCAACCGAGGTCCCCCCATCATGACCACCGCCATCGACCCCGCCAAAATCTACGACTACCACGCCCATATCTATTACGATGCCAATTCCCGCCCCGCCGCCGCGCAACTGCGCGCCTGGATCGAGGAACGCTTCACCGTCCGCATGGGCCGTTGGTACGACATCCCCGTCGGCCCGCACCCGACCGCCATGTATCAGGTCGCCTTCGCCCCGGATCAATTCCCGGCCCTGGTGCCCTTCCTGATGATGAACCGCATGGGCCTGACCATCCTGCTGCACCCCGAAGCCGGCCGCCCACGCGACGATCACACGCTGCACGCCACCTGGATGGGCGAAGTCCTGCCACTCCGCACCGCCGTGCTGCGGGAAACCGACGCGGCGTGAGCGTCTGGTAGCCCCGTTCTACCCCTCGGCGGAGAGCGAGCCCATCGCTCTACCCGCCGCCACTCGACCCCAGCACAAGCGCCGCTTCCCGCACCACATCCTCCAATGCCCCCGGCGCGAAGGGGGAGACCAGGCCGGCAGAACGCACCAGCTCACCAAACGGTGCTGAACCGCCCTGGCCGCACAGCGTCACATAAGCGTCCAGCGCCGCCGCCTCATTCCGCCGCGCCTGCACCCAGAACTGCATCGCGCAGCACTGCGCCAGCGTGTAGTCGATGTAGTAGAATGGCGAGGCGTAGATGTGGTGCTTGGCCTGCCAACGCCCGCCCTTGGCCGGGTAGTCAAGGTCGCCATAATCGGTCCAAGGCATGTAAAGCCGCTCCAGCCGCGCCCACATCGCATGCCGATCGGCGGGTGACGCATCGGGGTTGGCATAGACCTCATGCTGGAAGTGATCGACGCAGACGCCATAGGGCAAGAAAGCCAGCGCACCGATCAGATGCATGCGCCGGAACCGCTCGGCCGCGGCATCACCCACCATCAGGCCTATATGCGGGTAGGTCAGGAATTCCAGCCCCATGGAGTTGACCTCGGCCGCCTCCATCGTCGGCCACAGCGTGTCGATGCCTTTCTGGCCCCGGCTTTCCCAGTTCTGGAACGCGTGCCCCATTTCATGGGTAAAGACGCCGATATCGTGGTGCGTTCCCGTAAAATTGGCGAAGATGTAGGGCACGCCCACATCGGGAAAAGACGTGCAGAAGCCGCCGCCCGCCTTGCCCGGCCGGTTGCGCAGATCCAGGAAGCCGCCTTCGTTCATCAGCCGGAAGAACGCGCCCAGCCGCGGCTCCATCCGGTCGAACATGGTTTGTGCCTGCGCGATCAGGAAGTCATGGTCGCCGACCGGCTTCGGGTTCCCGGAGGGGTCGATCAGTGCCTCGTCCCAAAAGCGCAGCTTGTCCCAGCCCTGCCCGGCGCGGCGCCGTTCCAGCAGTTCGGCGACGAGCGGCACCACATGCGTCAGCACCTGTTCGCGATAGCGGGCGACATCATCGGGCCCATAATCGACCCGCCGCAGGCGCTTGTAACCAAGCGGCGT
>CAIUPC010000068.1 GCA_903900905.1 uncultured Acetobacteraceae bacterium | reverse complement strand
GGGCCACCCCCACCGCACCGTGCCGCGATAGGTGGCCCGGACAAGCCGGGCCATGACGTTGTAGAGCAGAACGCGCGAAAATCGTTTCCGCGATCTGTGAATCCGGCAGCCCCCAACCCCCTCCCGCAAGGGGAGGGGGAGAGTCAACTTCAACGGCGGCGGATTAACCCGCCAGCGCCGGGTAATCGGTGTAGCCCTCCGCCCCGCCGCCATAAAAGGTCGCGCGGTGATATGGGGCAAAGGCCGCGCGAAGCCGCAGCCGCTCCACCAGATCAGGGTTGGAGATATAGGGCCGCCCGAACGCCACCGCATCCGCGGTCCCCTCCGCCAGTGCCGCATCCGCGCGGTCCCGGTCGAAGCCGCCCGCCACGATCAATTTGCCGCTCCATAGCGGCCGGAACAAAGCCGCGGCCGAGGGCGCATTCAGATCGCCATCGGTCGCGCCGCTGACCCGCGGTTCGATCAGATGCAGGAACGCCAGACCGAGTGGATCGAGCGCCCGGATCGCCGCGCCGTAAGTCTCCGCCGGCGTGCTGTCACCGCCATCATTGGCATAACCAAACGGGGAGAATCGGATGCCGACACGTTCCGCGCCCCAGACCGCTGTCACGGCCGCTACGACGTCCATCATGAACCGCAACCGCTTTTCGATCGTTCCGCCATAGGCATCCGTGCGGTGGTTGGCCTTGTCGGTCAGGAATTGCTCGATCAGATAGCCATTGGCGCCGTGCAGCTCAATCCCGTCGAAGCCGGCTGCCTTGGCGTTGATGGCGGCGCGGCGGAAATCCTCCACCACCAGCGGTATTTCTTCCAGTGTCAGGGCATGCGGCACCGGCGGTTGTTCCGCCCCGCCTGGCAGGCGCACCGGCAGGGATGGCTGCACGGCCGAGGCGCAAATCGGCAACGCCCCATCCAGCAGCGCCGGATGCGACCGCCGCCCGGCGTGCCAGAGTTGCAACAGGATCAACCCGCCTGCCGCGTGGACGGCATCCGTGACCAATCTCCAACCCGCCACCTGCGCCGGCGAATGGCAACCCGGCGTATTCGCGTAGCCCTTGCCGCGCGCCGCGATCGGCGAGGCCTCGGCGATGATCAACCCGGCCGAGGCGCGTTGCGCGTAATGCAAGGCGTTTAACGCCGTCGGGGCATCGTCCTCACCGGCCCGTTGGCGGGTCAGCGGCGCCATGACGACCCGGTTGGGGAGCGTGAGGGCACCCATGCGGATGGGGGTAAAGAGCATAACCGGCCTGCCTGCGATGTGATGATCCCCCTGGGATGCCCCGGCCATGGGGCCGCGTCAAATGTCCGTTGACAGACCCTTCGGCTGGCCCATACGGTTCCGCATGGTCAATTTCCTGTTCACCGCCGCGAACCGACGCCGACGCCACGCAATGGCGCGGTTGGAATCGCGCGGTCCATGGATTGGCACGCCGGCGGGATAATCCCGCCCGCCTGTGCCAATGACCGCCATCCTCACCCCCGCCAGCGCACCGCCGGCGGGGTTTTTCTTGTTGGCGTGGCCTGGCTATTTCGGAGTCAAAGCCCATGTTCCCCGCCTTGCTGCCCAATTTCGTCAGAGCCAACCTGGCCTTCTCCCACGGGGAGGGCGCCAGGCTATGGACCGATGACGGCCGGACCTTCCTCGATTTCGGGGCTGGTATCGCCACGACCTCCATCGGCCATGGCCATCCGCATCTGGTCGCCGCCATCGCCGAACAGGCGGCGAAGGTGATGCATGTTTCCAATCTCTGGCGCATCCCGCAGGCCGAACGCCTGGCCGAACGGCTGGTCGCGCAGAGCTTCGCCGACAGTGTGTTCTTCTGTAATTCCGGTGCGGAAGCGAATGAAGGCATGATCAAAATGATGCGCAAGGCGATGGCCTCGACGGGCCGTGCGGAACGGCATCGCATCATCTGTTTCGATGGCGCCTTTCACGGCCGGACGCTCGGCACCCTGGCGGCCGGCAGCAATGAGACATACCGGCTGGGATTCGGCCCGGTGCCCGGCGGTTTCGACCACGTGCCGCTGAACAACATGAACGCGGTGCGCGACGCGATTGGGCCGGAGACCTGCGGCATCATGCTCGAACCCATCCAGGGTGACGGCGGTGTGCGCGCGGCTGATCCGCGCTTCCTGAAGGCGTTGCGGTCGGTCTGCGACGAATACGCCATCCTGCTGGGCCTGGACGAGGTGCAGACCGGCATGGGGCGCACTGGCACGCTGTTCGCTTATGAACAGGCCGGGATCACGCCCGATGTCATGGCGCTGGCCAAAGGTATCGGCGGCGGCTTCCCGCTCGGCGCGGTGCTGGCGACGGAGGCCGTGGCCAAACACCTCACGCCCGGCACGCATGGCACCACCTTCGGCGGCAATCCGCTGGCCTGCGCGGCGGGCAATGCCGTGCTGGATGTCATCCTCGCGCCAAGGTTCCTTGAAGACGTGCGGCGGAAGGCGGGGGTTCTAAAAATCGGGCTGGAGGCGCTGGTGCGGGACTACCCCAGCACCTTCACGGCCGTCCGTGGCCACGGCCTGCTGCTCGGCCTGCAATGTGCCCAGCCGCTGGCGGGCGTTCAGGCGGCGTGTGAGGCCGAGGGCCTGCTGGCGCTGCCCGCCAGTGAGAACGTGCTGCGCCTGGCGCCGCCGCTGGTGATCAGCGACGACGATTGCGCCCAGGCGCTGGCGAAGCTGCAGCGCGTATGCCGAGCGGGATGACGATCAGCTGCCGGAGAAGGCGTTGAAGGTGATGATGGTGTAGGTGTCCTTGACCCCCGGCAGGGTCTGCACCTGCTCCGTCACGAACCGGCCGATATCCTGTTCGGCGTCCAGATAGAACTTGCCCAACAGATCATATTGGCCGGAGGTCGAGAACATCTCCGACAACTGCTCGATCGAGTCCGCGGCCGCCTGCGCCACGTCATAGGCTTTGCCCAGGTCGCATTTGATCATCACGAACACGGCGCGCATGGAAATCTCCCTATCCATCAGACGAGCTGTTTCTAACACACCCACCCGTGACGTACCACCCCTGCCGCCGGTATCCTGGGCCGAACGTCCCAAACCGGAGAATCGCACGCATGGCCCTCGACCGCACCCGCAAGCCGACGATCGCGCCGCGACACGGGGGCAAGGTCCTCGCCGACGCCCTGGTCGCGCAAGGCATCGACACTGTGTTCGAGGTTCCGGGCGAAAGCTTCCTCGACACGCTCGACGGACTCTATGACGCGCATCAGAAGCTGAAGCTCGTCACCTGCCGCTTCGAAGCCGGCGCGGTGAACATGGCCGAGGCCTATGGCAAACTCACCGGCCGCCCCGCCGCCGCCATGGTCACCCGCGGTCCCGGCGCCTGCCATGGCTCCATCGGCGTGCATGTGGCGTTCCAGGACTCCACCCCGATGCTGCTCTTTGTCGGCCAGATCCCGCATGAGGACACCGGCCGCGACGCCTTCCAGGAAGTCGATTACCGCCAGATGTTCGCGCCTTTGGCGAAATGGGTCACCCAGATCGACCATGCCAAACGCATCCCCGAGGTCGTCGCCCATGCCGTCGACGTCGCCACCAGCGGCCGCCCCGGCCCGGTGGTGATCGCGCTGTCGGAAGAAATGCAGAAGGACGTGGTCAGCGTCCCCGACCTGCCCCGCGCGCCCGTCAGCATGGCCTTCCCCGATCCCGCCGCCATCAAAAACATGCGGGAGATGCTGGCCAAGGCCCGCAAGCCCGTCGCGATCGTCGGCGGCTCCTGCTGGTCGCAGGAAGGGCGGGAGGCGCTGCACGCATTTCTGACTGGCAACAATATCCCCGTCGCCACCGGCTTCCGCCGCCAGGCGCATTTCGACGGCAGTGACCCCCATTTTGTCGGCGATATCGGCGTCGGCTCCGATCCCGGGCTGATTGGCAAGGTCAAGGAGGCCGATCTGATTTTGGCGATTGGGAGCCGGTTGGGGGATGCGGTGACGCAGGGTTATACGCTGCTCGACATGGCCGGCGCGGTGCCCATCATCCAGGTGCTGCCGGATGGGGCGGAGATCGGGCGCGTGTTCCGCCCGGCGCTGGGCATCGTCTCTGATCTGAACGCCTTCGCCCTCGCGGCGGCGGAGCTGGACCGGATCAAGAAGCCGGCCTGGCAGGCCTGGACCAAAGACCTGCGCTCCCTCCGGGAAGCGCAGCGCGCGGTCCCCAACTATGAGGGCACGCTGAACCTCGGCACCGCGATGCGGGAGCTGGAGACGATGCTGACCCCCGATGCCATCGTCACCACCGATGCCGGCAATTTCGCCGGCTGGGCGACCCGGTTCCTGAATTTCAAGGACGGCCAGCGCTATATCGGCCCGACCAATGGCGCGATGGGCTACAGCGTGCCGGCCGCGATTGGCGCCAAGATCACCTATCCGGACCGGATGGTCGTTGCCATGGTTGGCGATGGCGGCTTCATGATGACGGGCCAGGAAATCGCCACCGCCTTCCACCACGGTATCGCGCCCATCATTTTGGTCTTCAACAACCAGATGTACGGCACCATCCGCATGCATCAGGAGCGGTCGTACCCCTGGCGCGTCTCCGGCACCGCTTTGACCAACCCCGATTTCGCGAAGTTCATCGAGGCCTTTGGCGGCCATGGCGAAGTCGTGACGGACACCGCCGGCTTCTCCCCGGCGTTCCGCCGCGCGGTCGATAGCGGCAAGCCGGCGATCATCGAGCTGCGGGTGAACCCCAACCAGATCACCACCCGCATGACCATCGATGACATGCGCGCCGGCAAGACGCCGCCGAAAGCCGCCGCGAAGCCCAAGCGGGCGCCGGCTCCGGCGCATCCGCAGCCGACGCGCAAGGCCGCCGCG
>CAIUPC010000067.1 GCA_903900905.1 uncultured Acetobacteraceae bacterium | reverse complement strand
TGGGCGAGAGCGGGTTGAACCCGTAATGCCGCAGCCACCGCAAATCAGACTCATAGAACGGCCGCAGATCGGCCATGCCGTGCTTGAGCATGGTCACACGCTCCACGCCCATGCCCCAGGCGAAGCCCTGCCACTCCCGCGGGTCGATGCCGCAATTGGCGAGCACGCGCGGATGCACCATGCCGCTGCCCAGGATCTCCAGCCAGTCGCCGCCCTTGCCCAGTTCCCCGGTTTTGCGGTTCCAGCCGATATCGACCTCCATCGAGGGTTCGGTGAACGGGAAATACGACGAACGAAACCGCACCGGCAGATTGGCGATATCGAAGAAGGTGCGCAGGAAGTCGATCAGGCAGCCCTTGAGGTGGCCGAGCGTCATGCCGCGATCAATGATCAGCCCCTCACACTGATGAAACATCGGCGAGTGCGTCGCATCATGGTCAGCGCGATAGGTGCGCCCGATGACGATGGTGCGGATGGGCGGCGGCTGGGTCAGCATGGTGCGGATCTGCACCGGGGAGGTATGGGTCCGCAGCACCGGCGGCGGTTTGCCGTCCTGCGCCGGCAGATAGAATGTGTCGTGATCGGCCCGCGCCGGGTGATGGGCGGGGATGTTGAGCGCCCCGAAATTGAACCAGTCGCTCTCGACGTCGGGCCCATCGGACAGCGTGCAGCCCATGGCGCCGAAGATGGCGACGATTTCCTCCATGGTCCGGGCGATCGGATGGATCAGGCCGGGCGCGCGGGGGCGCGGGGGCAGGGTGACGTCGATCCGCTCCCCGGCCAGGCGGGCGTCCAGGGCGGCGTCTTCCAGGGCGGTTTTACGGGCGTCGATGGCCACCGTCAGGGCGTCTTTGAGCTGGTTCAACGCCGCCCCACGTTCCCGGCGCTGCTCCGGCGCCGTCTTGCCGAGGTCGCGCAGCAGCCCGGTCAACCGGCCGCTGCGGCCGAGAATGGCGACGCGGATGGCGTCCCAGGCCCGCAGGTCGGTGGCAGCGGCGAGGGCCGCATCGGTCTCGGCTTTGAGGGCCAGAAGGTCGTCGGTCATCACAATGTCCTATGGTCCAAAACCGGCCAGCCGCGAAACCCTGCTCGGTTCGCGCGGGACCAGCCTCTGTTCCCGTGAAGTGTCGGGCGCGTTATACAGGGTATGGGTTTCTGGTGAAGGCCGATCCTGGGGGACCGGGGGTGTGGCGCGACATCCGGCGGTGGTGGGTGCTCAAGAGCGTGCGGTTCAAGGGCTACTGCGAGGCGGTACTGCCTTTGTCACCGCTGACGATACTGCTTGACGTGACTGTCTATTTTGTTACAATATCGCTTTTAGTCTGGCAAATTTTACGACCCCTCTGGAGTGTTTCATGTTGGAGACCGAGAACTACTGGGCGCCCAGAACTTGCTTGAAGTTGCCAATTCCTGAGTACGAGACGGCAGCCGAGATGTTGTCCGAAGCGGCGGATGCTATTCTAACAGAAGATTTCGATTTGGCCGGCGAACTCGTTCGGCGGGCTGATATGGATGTCCTTTTCAAGCATTCTCACACTATCCAGTGGAAACTGGACCCACACATCCTGCGCAAGCGGCTGATGAAGGAGCCAGTGGCAAAACTTGCCAAGGTTAGTTCGCGCATGCCATGCACCGAGTTAATTCAATCGATATTTGCGCGCGATGGCTGGCGTTGCCGATTTTGCGGATGCCGTGTGGTGCTGGCCGAATCACGCAAAATTATGAGCAAAGCGCTGCCGGGTGCAATTCCCTGGAACATGAAAAAAATTGATTACAGTCATGGCGCTTTTTTCGCGATGAGCGCCTCCCTGGATCATGTCGTGCCGCACTCCGCTGGCGGAACCAATGAAGAGGACAACCTGGTTACCGCCTGCCATCCATGCCAGTTCGGGCGGGGTGCTTTCTTGCTTGAGGAGGTTGGACTGATCGATCCGCGCACTCGCCCGCCTGTGAGAGACGGCTGGGATGGTCTTGGGCGCCTGCTGAGGAAAGTTCGGGCACCAGTTGCTAACCAGGAATCGGTAGGACCCGCATCCCCGAAACGAGCGGGTTTATCCATGGCGGAGTGGTGTGCGTCCCTGGATGCAATGTACCCCGCATCCTCGGGCCGACTAATTCAGCTTCTCGACGGTTGCGCCGACCTGAATGTGAGCCGTCAGGTCGGGGAGGTTTTATTGATCGTCCGCTTGAAGATCGGTGAAGTTGGACTGGGTATTTTAGGAGTCAGGTCAAACGGTCTGGTCGAGATTCCGTGGCACATCGCCGGTCAAAAAGACGCATTCAAATGCTTTGCGGAGGCTATCGCCGACGCGATCCCGGAGGCGTCCGTTTATGAAACGCCCAAGCATTGGGTCGTGTCCAAAGCTGACAAGCAACTGCTCAACATACTTGATTTTCTGGAGGCAGCTGACACCCTGCGCCCAGCGCTGAAGCTGCTGCGATCTGCTTTGCTTGCGGACCGAAAGGGATAGCTGCCCCATGACCGGCGGCGCGAGTTCGCGCCATCACGCCACATCCATCGGCGTCAGGTCCAGCGACACATGGCGCGGTATGTCGGAGGTTTCGTCCAGGATATTGGCGATAACCGGATCATCACCGGGAACGTAACCAAACCAGTAGCGATGTACCTTGATCCAACGGAACCCGTATCCGGCAAGGTCCGGATACGGCCGAGGATGTGTCAGGAACGCTTTCGGACCGGCTTCGATGAGATCGACTGCCCGCCGGTACGCCTCCATCAATTTTCGGGCAGCGGCCGGGCGCGCCAAACGTCGCGTTGTAGCGCTCAAATAGTGACTGAACAGCCGCCGATACTGATCACGCGCGGTCCAGGTGATCCGGACAGGCAATCGATTTCAGGCCGCGCGACTCGGTTTCGCCAACTTGCCCCGTCGGCCGACGACCGGCTTCGCGCGCGGATGCCCGTCAAGCAGCTGCTGCGACTCGATCAGGATATCGCGCGCATCGAAGACATTGCCCTCGGCGATGTCACGCAGGCTGGCGTCGCAGCTATCGAGGAGTTCCCGCGGTGCGGGACGAAAAACAGAGTGGCTCATGGTCCAGCAGGCCTCGGTGCCGTTTGTCGGTCCTGGCACCCTAGCACATGACCAAGCGGCAACCTACCGCAGACCCCGCCCACCCCCAGAATTCAGGGCGGGCGGAAGCGCAGTCGCCAGTCTCAGGCCAAAGCAGCCTGAACCTTGTCCACGATCGCCTTGAACGACG
>CAIUPC010000066.1 GCA_903900905.1 uncultured Acetobacteraceae bacterium | reverse complement strand
TGTCCTTCGATGCGATGTTTTTTGTACCGGCCGGCCAGAAACTTCTCACCAGTATAATTTTGCCTTCCTTGGTCCGGAGCGTTGCTTGTAACTCGACCCCGATTTCAACTGCGCATCCCTGGTAAAACTCTCCAACAATACGGACGAAATTATTGGGTTGAGCGTACCAATTTGCCTGACGGATTTGGATGTCCTGTGTTGAGCAAGCCATACCGTTGGCTGCCTTGGCATCCCCGGCTGCGGCGATCAGGACTAACGACAACATCATGCCAGCTTGCATCATCGGAACCCCTTGCTGCCAGAGTAGACTACGCGGACGTCCATAGCCGTCGCAATGGCTTTGCCTAAGCCAACTGCAAGGAGACGAAAGGCATCCACTACGGCCCTGGCGCAAGCAAGAGCGCATGACGGTGAGTGGAGAACGAATTTTTAGGGTCCTGCCCGTCGGCAGACCAACCTCTCGACACTCATTCGGTCCCAGGCGCCTTCCGCGCGCGCGTGTCTCCCAAAACTCGTCTGGCGGGTCCGCAAGGGGTCCGCATATTTCCCGCCCTACAAAATGGCCGAACCGCCAACCTATAACCCATTGATAAATAAATGCCCACCGCCGGACTCGAACCGGCACGCCGTTTCCAGCTGCGGATTTTAAGTCCGCTGCGTCTACCATTCCGCCAGGCGGGCACTGTCCAACCATAATACCACCCCCAGTCGCCCCCGGGGAGAGGGCATCCGCTACCCCGCCGCCAGCCCGCGCGCAATATCCATCGCCATCCGCAGCAGTTTGTCGCTGGCCTCCGGCGTACGGAACGCGCTATGCGCCGACAGGGTCACGTTCGGCAGCCCGGTCAGTTCATGCCCCGCCGGCAGCGGCTCGGTCGTGAACACATCCAGCGCCGCATGCCGCAGCGCGCCCGAGCGCAAAGCCGCGATCATTGCCGCCTCATCCACCACCGCGCCGCGCGCCGTGTTCACCAGAATCGCCCCGGGCCGCATCCGCGCGATGCGTTCGGCGGACAGAAACCCCCGGGTCTCATCGTTCAAAAGCAGATGGATCGACAGCACCTGGCTCTCCGCCAGCAGCGTATCGAGATCGACGAAAGTCACCACCGGCGCGGCCTTGGGGGAGCGATTCCACGCCAGCACCTTCATGCCCGAGCCGCCGGCGATCCGCGCCACCTCCGCCGCGATGCCGCCGAACCCCAGCAGGCCGATGGTTTTGCCGGTCAGTTCCATGCCCTCGGTCCGCAGCCAGTTGCCCGCCCGCATGCCGCCATCCATCGCCGCCAGCCCACGCGCCGCGGCCCACATCAAAGCGATCGCATGCTCCGCCACCGCGGTGTCGCCATAGCCCTTAATGATGTGAACGGTGATGCCGAGTTCGGCCAGTTCCTCCGGGTTCATATAGCTGCGCGCCCCGGTGCCGAGGAAAATCACGTGCTTCAGCCCCGTACACCCCCGCATCGCCTCGGTTGGCATCTGGGTGTGATCGTTCAGCACGAAGTCGTAGCCGGCGATCAGGCCGGGCAGTTCCGAGGGGTCGATATCACCCTGCTCATTCACCGTAACCGGCGGATCGCCCGGCAGCGACACGCGCTGGAAGACCGAGGCCAGATCGTCCACCGCATCCAGAAACAAACCTTTCATCGCAGTCCCCCTCACCCGTTCCACTTCACTGGCCCCCGGAACGGCCGCATATCCGGATATCCGCTCACCGCCCAGGCCCCGTCCACCAGCAGGCTCGCCCCGGAAACATAGCTGGCATCGTCGCTCGCCAGAAACAGCGCCGGCGCCGCGATTTCCTCAGGCTGCGCCGGTCGGCCCAGCGGAATGCGCGCCACGAAGGCCGCCAGCGCATCCGCATTGTCGAAATGCCGGCGGGTCAGCGGGGTCTGCACCAGGCCCGGCAGAATAGCGTTCACCCGGATCCCATATTCGGCGAATTCCAGCGCGCCGTTTTTGCTCAGCGCCTCCACCCCGGCCTTGGCGGAGACGTACGCCGAACCCGCATGCATCGGCACATGCGCGTTCAGGGAGGCGATGTTAACGATCGTGCCGCCGGTTTTCTGCCGCATCATCTGCCGCGCCTGATGCTTCATGCCCAGGAACACGCCCTTCAGACAGAGATCGACGGTGAAATCCCACTCCGCTTCCGACAGATCAACGATGTAACCAGGGCGGGAGGCGCCGGCGACGTTGAAGGCGGTATCGGCGGCGCCGAACAGATCGACGGCGGTGGCGACCACGCGCTCGACATCCGCCTCCCGCGTGACATCAGCATGCACGCCCACGAAACCGGCGCCGAGTTCGGTTTCGGCTTCGCGCAGCCCATCCTGATTGACATCGGCCGCCACCACCTTCGCGCCCTCGGCATGCAAACGCCGACCAATGGCGAGGCCGATGCCCGAGGCGCCGCCCATGACTACCGCGACCTTGTCCTTGAACCGTCCCGTCATCGCGCCCTCCAATTTTTTTGCCCCGCGTTAACTGATCCTTAACCTCAGCATGATCCCCTGTCGTCCGGCACGCAAAAGGCAGGCAGGATGAGCACCACGACAGGCACCCGCGTTTCCGCCCGAGGGCTTCTTTGGGACGTTCTGGATCGCCAGGCCCTGGGCGCGCATGACCGCCTGCGGCTGCGCTGCCTGTCCGACGATCTGCACGGGCTGGAATGGGATTTCCTGCACCCGCACGAACCGGTCGAACCCCTGCACACGGACTTGCAACCGGACCGTCCTGGCCCGCTCGCCGCCTGGCTTCTCTATCACGAGGCCTGCCTGCTCGATCAAATCCCAGGCCCGACGGGCATCATGATCGCCCAGCCCGGGCGGGTAAATATCGAGCCATACCAGCTCGTCCCGCTGATGCGCGCCCTGTCGCTTCCACGCGCACGGCTGTTGCTGGCTGATGGCGTCGGGCTGGGCAAGACCATCGAGGCCGGGCTGATCGCCGCCGAATGGATCGCCCGCCGCCGCGCCCATCGCATCCTGATCGCCGCCCCGGCCGGCCCGCTGTTGCGCCAGTGGGAGCAGGAGATGCGGCATCGTTTCGGCCTCGGCTTTACTGTGCTGGCCGATGCCGGCGCTCTGCGTGATGCCCGCCGCCGGCTGGAACTCGGCGGCAATCCGTTCAGCCATGCCAGCTTTGTGCTGACCTCACTCGACTTCGCCAAACAGGAACCCGTGCTGGAGGAGCTGGAGCGCGCCAGCTGGGACCTCGCGATCATCGATGAGGCGCATCACTGCGTCAGCGCCACGACCACCACGTCCCGCGACGACACCCAGCGCCGCCGGCTGGCGGAGGTGATCGCACGCCAATCCGATGGCCTGCTGTTGCTCACCGCAACGCCGCATGATGGGTACGAGCCGCATTTTGCCTCGTTGATTGAGCTGCTGGACCCCAGCCTGGTTGATGGGCATGGCGGATTGGATGGCCAGTCCTACCGCAATCACGTTGTACGACGGCTCAAATCCCATATTACCGACCCGGTCACCGGCCTGCCGTTATTTCGCGATCGCCGGGTCGTTCCAATACCCATCCAAACCGAAGATCCCGGCGTCAAACGGTTCCACCGCGCCCTGGCGCTGCTGGTCGAACCACGCCTGAGCAAGGCCACGCAGTCAAAAGCCTTCTCCGACGCGCTGGCCTTCGTGAGCCTGCTGAAGCGATCAGTGTCCACCATCGCCGCCTGTGTCGCGACCTTGCAGGTGGTGGCGGACCGCTACGCGGCATTGTCGGACGCATCGGAAACCGCCGCCGCCCGGCGCGACCGCCAGCGCACGTTGCGCGCCTATCGCCGGCAGGCGCTGCGGTTCGGGGTGCTGGATTCGCGCTCGGAATCCGATCTCGAACGCCTGGAAGCCGAGGACATCGCCGCGGACTTGCGCGCCAGCGGCGATATGGCGGCGGCCTTGCGGCACCTGATCCAGCTGGGTGAGGCGGCCCGGGCGGAAGACCCTAAACTGACCGCCCTGGTGACGGAAATCCGGCTGATCCGCGCCGCCGAACCGGACGCGAACGTGCTGGTCTACACCGAATACGCTGACAGCCAGGCGGAAGCCGCGGCCGCCTTGCGTAAAAAATTCGGCGAAGTCCTGACCATCGGCGGCCAGGACACCGAGGCGGCGCGCACCCAGGCCGCCGAACGCTGCGCGACCGAGGATGGGCTGATCCTGATCAGCACCGACTCCCTGGCCGAAGGGCTGAACCTGCAGCAGCGCTGCCAT
>CAIUPC010000065.1 GCA_903900905.1 uncultured Acetobacteraceae bacterium | reverse complement strand
GGGCTCGTACCAACCGAAATATTCGTTCAGCCCGACGACATCGAGGTAATCGGCCAAACGGTCTTCGATCCGGAACAGGTCGCGATTGATCAAACACGCCGCGCTGATCAGCCGCGACGGATCCGCCGCGCGCGCCGCTTCTGCCAGCCGCGACATGAAATGAAACCGGGCGTTGGTGTCGGCATTTTCATTACCAACCCCCCAGATGATGACCGAGGCACGGTTGCGGTCGCGGTGGATGAGCTCGAGCAGCTGATTTTCGGCATCGGCGTAGGTATCGGGATTGGCGAAGTCGATTGCCCAATAGACCGGAATTTCCGCCCAGAGCAGGAAGCCCAGCTCGTCGGCGATGCGCGCCACCAGCTCGTGGTGCGGATAATGCGCGAGGCGCAGAAAGTTGCAGCCCAGCGCCTTCGTATCGGCGAAACGGCGGCGGATATCGGCCTCGTCGCTGGTCTTGCCGAGGATGGTGTCGTCCTCATGCACGCACATGCCACGCAGATAGATGGGTTTGCCGTTCAGCAGGATGCGCTCGCCCTCGGTCTCGATGCGGCGGAAACCAACGCGATCCTGGATCGTGTCGTCGCCGAACCGGGCGCTGACGTCGTACAGGCGCGGTGTGTCCGGGGACCAAAGCGCGGGCTTCGCGGCAAGCGACAGCGTGCCGATGCCGTTTACAACCGGCATTTCAGTGTCGATGCCCAATTCCGCAATGAGGAACGATGCAATTCCGTCCACCGGATCGGACAGGGTCACGCTGGCTTCGATGCCGTCGGGGCCAAGCCGCACGAACAGGTCGCGGATGAAGACCGCGGGCAGCGGGATCAGCGCCACATCGCGATACAGGCCGCCATGGTTGAACCAATCGAAATGGTTCATCGGCACGCGATCCGGGCGGCGGCGGTTATCCACCGCGATCTGCAGCCGGTTTTCGCCCTGTCGCAAATGCCGTGTCAGTTCCACCGAAAACGGTGTCGAGCCGCCGCGATGCGAGGCCAGGAACACCCCGTTCAGGAACACGCGGGCTTCGTAATTCGCCGCGCCCACGTGCAGGACCAGCCGAGGCGCTTCGTCGTGCCAGGCGAATGAGCGGGCGTACCAGGCGGCGCCCTCGAAATACCGCAACTCGGGCGCGGATTGCGTCCAGCAGCCGGGGACAGGGGTAAAGGCGGCGCCGTCTTCGTCGTAGTCGCGGGGTTTGTCCCATTGCGCGGGCGGGTTGCAGTCGGTTTCGTACCAGCGCTGGCGCAGGCCCTCGTCGAACAGATCGGGGGTGAAACGCCAGGGCCCGTTCAGGTCGATCGTCGTCCGCCCACCCATACCGATCAGCGTGCGGTATTCCGCGCGCGGCAGCAGCGTGGACTCGCCATAGGCTTCGTCGTGCAGATGCGCGAAGGGATCGTTTGTTTCGGTCATGGCGACCTCCGGTAGCCAATGCCGACCATGCGGCGGAATTGCCATTTGTGCCAGCCAGGCCAGAGGATGTCGGCGATCATCGCGATCGCGATCCAACGGAACCAGGTCGAGAATGTGTTCGACAGGCCCTGCGGCTCTTCGTAGCCGCGCACCCAGCCGTCTTGCCGGCGGACGCCCGTTGGCTCGTCCGGGAAGCCTCCGTCGGCGGCCTGGAAATCCAGCAAAGCGGCTAATTTCGCGCGTAACCAGACCTCGGTCTCCACCCGGCGGTGCCCGGCATGCACCAGCAGATCGACCAGATCGACATCGATACAGGCGGAATCGATCCGGGTTGGTTGCGCCAGGGCGTAGTCGGAGGCCTTGTCCTGATATGGCAATGGGCGGCCGGTGGCGTACCACAGGTGAAAATTGTGCATCGAGCCGGCCATGGCGTGCAGCGCCGCGATGGCGCTGTGATGCTGGCCGACACCCCAGAAGCCGGTGGATGGCTCTTGCAGCCGATCGTGCCAGGCGAACAGGGTTTCCATGGCGGGGGCGATGTCGGCCTGGCCGAAGCGCTGCATCAACAGGAAGAAGCTGCCGAGGTTGACGATATTGTTGCCCTCCAGCCAGGGATCGCGCAGATCGCGCTCCGCCAGCCAGGCCTTGAGATACAGGGGGTCGAGAAAGGGCCGGGCGAAATCCAGGATGGGTACGGTATCCGGCGCCAGCACCTCGATCGCGCCGAGGCTGTAATTGGTGATGTGGAAATCGATATAGCGCCAGGTCTCGACCGGGTCGGGCTTTTTGAACACCGCGTCGTGCAACATGCCGGGGATGCGGAAGATGCCGTCGGGCTGGCGGTGCCGCAGGAGCCAATCCGCCGAGGTGCGCGGCGTCTGGCCCAGCAGATGCGCGCACATAACCGCGTTATAGGTGCCGGGCAGCAGCATGCCCGGCCAGGCGGCCGCGTCGTGATGCGCGCTGATGCGATACGACCCGTCAGGTTGCGCCATGCTGTCGAGCCAGAGCAGCGTGCGAGCGCGCGCATCCTCGATCCGGTGGCGCAGCGTTGCGTCGGTCATCCCTTTACCGCTCCCTCAGTCATGCCGCCGATAACCCGGCGCTGGGCGATCAGGAACAGGATCGCGGGCGGCAAAGTGGTGATCACCGACAGGGCCATGATGCCCTGGAAATCCGTGCCCAGCTCGCCGTTCAAATTCAACAGCGCCACCGGCAGCGTATAGGTATCGGGCGTGGTCGAGACCACCAGCACCGGAAACCATTGCGCCCAGTTCAGCAGGAAGGTGATGATGGACACCGTCGCCACCACCGGCCGCGCCATCGGCATGACGACGCGCCAGAGGATGTCCCATTCTTGCGCGCCGTCGATCGTCGCGGCCTCGATCACTTCGGCGGGCAAAGCGCGAAAGAACTGCTCGAACAGGAAGAACTGCACCGGGCCGAGCGACAGGAACAAAACGATCCCGGTGTACCCTCCCAGCAGATGCAGCCGGTACATCACGATGTACACCGGAATGACCAGCAGCATGTAGGGATACATCATCGTCAGCAGAAAGCCGCCGCGCAGGAAGCGAAACGCCAGCAGACCCGGCCGCCGGCAAAGCGCATAGGCCCCCATGGCGGTGATCCCCACCGCCAGCGCGGTCGAGGCCAGGGTGATCCCCAGCGAATTCGCCACCGCCCGCCAGAGGGTCACGCCCGCGACCTCGTGCAGCCTGATATAGGCGTCAAGCGTCCACTGCTCCGGCCAGGGCCGCAGCGGCGCGGACAGGATCGCGCGGGTGCTGCGCATCGAACCCAGCGCCATCCAGAGATAGGGATACAGGAACAGCAGGCTGACCGTCCCCGCCACCGCCCAGGCGGCAATCCGTGCGAGGGGCCGGGGCCGCGTCATGCCTGCCCCCGCTTCGCCAGCCCATAGGCCAGGGCGCTGATCCCGATCACAATGGCGAACAGGATGGTGCCAGCCGCCGTCGCCTGCCCGTACTCGCCCTGATCGAACAAGCGATAGGCGAAATAGCTGACGAAATTGGTGGCCCCGTTCGGCCCGCCTTTGGTCATCACCACCACGACGGTGAAGGTCTTGAGGAACTGGATCAGGGCATAAATCAGATTGATCAGGATCGCCGGGCGCAACTGCGGCAGGATCACATAGCGCAGCCGCTGCCAGGCGCTGGCGCCGTCGATCGCCGCGGCCTCCGCCAAGGCTTTGTCGCACAGGGCCAGATTGGCCAGGAAGATCACCACGTAGAACCCGGCATGATGCCACAGCTCCGCGATCAGCACCGCCAGCATCGCCGTCGCGGGGGAGGCGATGCCCCCGAACCCCGGCAGATGCAGCAGCGCCAGCCCGGCATTCAGCGCCCCGAAACTCTGGTCGTACAGCCAGCGCCAGACCACGTAGCCGGCGAGGTCGGGCGTCACCACCGGCAGGAATACCGCCAGTTTGAAGAACGTCCGCCCGCGTCCAATGACATCGGAGTTCAGCAACAGCGCATAGGCCAAAGCGAAGCCGACATTCACCGCCACCGCGAGCGCCGTATAGATCAGCGTGCGGGCCAGGGATGCCGCGAACAGCGGGTCCGCCAGAATGGTGGCGTAATTCTCCCACCCCACGAAGCGCGGTGCCCGCGCCAGGGCCGTGGTCGATTCCGACAGCGACACTTTGATCGACAGCAGAATGGGCCACAGCCCGAACACCAGGGTCAGCGCGGCAAACGGCGCCGCGAACAGATAGAAGACCCGATCCTGGTGCCGGAGCAGCGTCAACTCAGTTCGGCTTCGCCGCCAGCGTCTTCGCGGTCGCGCGCATCTCCTCCGCGGTCTGCTTGATAAAGGCCTGCCAGTCCGCCGGCGGGCTGGCGATCGCCGCCATCAGCTTGCGGTAATAGGCTTCCTCCAGCTGCGAGTACCAGGGATGGATGGACTCCGGAAAGTCGTAGGCGACCAGGTTCCATTCCGGGTTGGCGAAGCGCTTGGATTGCTCCACCAGCGCGCTGGTATCGAGGTCCTTGCGCACCGCCGAACCCACCGTGTTCAACGAGATCTGCTGCGCCGGCTTGGACAGCAGGAACTGCGCGAACTGCACCGCCAGCGCCTTGTTGGGCGAATTCTCCGGCACCGCGACGCCGCGCATGCCGCCGATAACGACCGCGTTCGGCAGGTCGGGAAAGAATTTCGGCCAGGGGCCGGCGACGAAATCGCCCTCGATCGCCTGCTTCGTCCATTTGTTGACGTTCCAGTCGCCAACGCGGAAGAAGCCGGCGCGGCCGCCCTCGATCACCTGATACATCTCGTTGAAGGCGTAATTGACGGTGTCCGGCGGCACCAGCTTGTCGTTGGCGAAGATGCGCAGGAACGCTTCCAGCACCTGCGCGTGGCGCGGCTCATCGATCACGATCTTGCCGTCCGGATCGATCACCGTGTGCTTCAGCCCGGAGCCGAACACGAACAAATCGAGCATGTGGATCAACGACCGCGCGTTGGAGGCCTGCAACGCGAAGCCGAACGTATCCGGCTTGCCGTTGCCGTCGGGATCGTTGTCCTGGAATTTGCGGGCCGTGCGCTTGGTATCCTCCCAGGTGACCGGGAACCCTTCCCCCACTTTCGCCATCCAGCTCTTGCGGGCACCAAACGCCATCTGCACCCGTTGGATCGGCAGAATAATCATGGATCCGCGATAAGTCGCGACGCGGAGGTCATCGTCGGACAGATAACCATGGTCGGGCACGCCCGCCAAAGCCGCCTTCAGATCCATGATCTTGCCCGTCTGGGTGGCGATGCGGATTACGCGCTCGTAGTTGTTGTAGATCAGATCGGGCGCGGTATCGGTGTTGATCGCCGCGGTCACGCGGCCGAACCATTGATCCGTCGGATAGCTGACCGGCTTAATCGACACGCCAGGATGCGTCCTGGCGAAGTCCTCCATCGCCTCGTTGAACCACTTGGTGCCGTTGTCGCCGAGGTCGTGCCAGATGCTGAGTTGCTGCGCCCGCGCGCCGCCGCCCAGCAGCAGCATGCCGACCGCCAGCAATAACCGGATTGTTGTCCCGCCCATCGTGTCCTCCCGATTTTTTGGCCTTAATACATCAGATTCCCGCCGTTGACATGCACAACCTGCCCGTTGGTGAAGCCGCCGGCGGCGCTGGCGAGGTACAGGCAGGTGCCGGCGATCTCATCGACATGGCCGTAGCGGCGCAGCGGCACCTCGGCGATGACGTCTTCCGGCTTGCGGTGCACGTATTGCGACCAGTCGCGCACGGTATCGATAGGACCGGGAGAGACCGTATTGGCCGTGATCCCATCCGGCCCGAATTCCCGTCCGATCGCCTTCGCCAGGCCGTGCATGCCCGATTTCGCGGCCAGATTGGGGGCGCGATGCGTCACATGGCCCCAGAACCCATCGGCGCCGGACATCACGATGAAGCGCCCGAACTTGCGTTCGCGCATGTGCGGAATGGCATGGCGGGCGAGATAGAACGAGGCTGACAGATTGCTGCGCAACACCTCGTCCCACTCATCGGGCGTGATGTCGAGGAAGGCCCGGTATTTCCGGATTCCCACATTCGACACAACGATATCGATGCTGCCGAACGCCTCCACCGTTTGCGCGACCATCCGCCCCACCGCCGCATCGTCCGACACATCCGCCAGGATCGGCAGGCATTCCCCGCCGCGCTGGATAATGCCGCCCGCGACGTCGTCCAGCGCGGCCTGGTCCTTATGGCCGTTGATGACGACCTTGGCGCCGGCATTGGCGAAGGCCTCCGCCACCGCGCGGCCGATATTGCGGCCCGAGCCGGTGACCAGCGCCACGCGCCCATCCAGCCGGAAGCTTTTGTCCGTGATCATGGTTCCTGGTTCCCCCTCATGAGGGCGCCATGCTGGGGCGGAACCGGCCGCGGGATCAAGAGCGGCGCCGGCGGCCAGAATTCCACCGGATACGAATCAATGATGTTGACGATGAGCTATGTCATGCATTACGAAACGCAACATCGATGACGGGTCATGAATGACGTTCCGTCAGGCATCAGAAAGGGAGACCGCAACAATGTCAAAATCCACACGCTGGTTCGGATTGGCAGCCTTTGGAGGGCTGGCCCTATCTTCGATCAATCCCGCGTCGGCGGGCTATAATATCGAGTTCTACAACCATTTTTTTCTCGTGAACCCGATCAAGGTTTGCGATTTTTTGGGTAATAATTGCGCCGTTCCGAATTATTATTACGCGGATACCAAAAAAATATACAAACAGGCCGATACCCTGCCGCTCTTTCTGCCGCAGCAGCAGATGAACAACTCGATCCTGCTGAACGGCCAGAACGACATTGCACCGTTTACCGGATGGCCGACCAACAACCCGCAATCGGCGAGTCCGAGCACGATTAATGCTTATTTTACCAATTCACTCTCCGCCCCGCCCGGGAAGGTCCTGTACGGCGTCGGCTGGATCGGCGGGAATGGCGTGGTGTACAACACCAGCGCGGTTGCGGGGTACAGTGCCAGTGGACGGGTTGATACCGTCGCGCACGAATTGGGCCATAATTTCGGCCTGGATCATAACACACTGGGTGCCGGTGGCGCGAATAACCTGATGACCGCGGGCAGCGCGCGGTCGATCCCCAATGGGCCCGCCAACATCACCCCGAGCGGCCAGGGACGGGACGTGCTGACTTCGCAGCAGATCGCGCAGGTCAAGGCCAGCCCCTTGAATTACAATCTGCCGTTTATCAATATCACATATACCGGGCCATCGCTGACGATCTCCTTCGCCGCGGATGCGACGCTGGGCAACCTCACGCTGGATCACCTGAAACTCGATCTGTCCGGGCTGGGTGAGCAATTCAGCTCTGACGCCGGTGCGGTCACTAACGGGCGCGGTGGCGTATCGTCCGGCAATGTCAGCCATACGTTAAGCCGCGATGGCAGCTCCCTGATGTTCGATTTCGCCGGCGGCGATTTTGCCCCGGGCGATTCCATCACCTTGTTCAGCCCGATCCTGGCCGGCCTTGCCGCCCCGATTACCGAAGGCATGTTAATCGATATGGACTATAATGTCGGATTCGGCGTGGAGTCCGTTCTGGATGCCAACGGCAACGCCGATTCCTGGAATATTGTTGACACTGTCGATTGGTCCGCGTTCGGCGGAACCGGCAGCCCGACTCCCTTCTTTGGCACGAACAGTATCGTCACCAACACCCTGAGCGATCCAGATCCGCAACCGGCGCCGGAACCGGCCACGATTGGCATGCTGCTCGCTGGCATGGCCGGCCTGCGCTTTGTCCGGCGCAAGGCGGCCTGACACGGCGGGGTTAAGCAGGCGGGCTGGTTACCGCCGGGCAATCGGGTGAAGCCCATCCGAAGCCGGATTGTGGTCATGGCTTGCGCCAAACGTCATCCCCGGGACAAGCCCGGGGATGACGGTTTTTTACCGCCCGGCCTGTCGAGCTAAACGCAATATCGGCATATGCGATAGAACCGCGGCTTCACCCGATTGCCTTGCTGGTTACCGCCGGGATGAAAGCGCGCTAAGCTGGGGCCCATGCCCCAGCGCATCCTCACGTTAACACTCAATCCCGCCGTTGATCTGGCATCCCGTGCGACGTCCGTCGTGCCGACCCATAAGGTCCGCACGACGGATGAGCATGTGGATCCCGGTGGCGGGGGCATCAATGTCTCCCGCGTGATCCATGCGCTGGGAGGGGAGACACAGGCCCTGGTTCTGGCAGGCGGCGCGACCGGGCAATGGCTGGAAGCATTGCTCCTGGCGTGCGGTGTGCCGCATCAGATCCTGCCAATGGCGGGACGCAGCAGGGTCAGCCTCACGGTGTATGATGAGGCCGCGCGGCAGGAATACCGGTTTGTACCGGAAGGGCCGGAGGTTACGCCAGACGAATTGGCGGCCGCCGAGGCGGTTCTGGCCGCGACGCCGGGCGCGTGGCTGGTCCTGAGCGGGAGCCTGCCGCGTGGCGCGCCGCCCCGCACCTATGGCCTCATCGCGGCCGCGGCCGCCGCACGTGGGGTGCGGGTGGTCCTCGATACGTCCGGACCGGCTTTGGCCGCGGCCCTGCATAGGGGTCTTGTCCTGATCAAACCCAGCTTGCGGGAACTTGAACATCTCGTGGGGCGGCCGCTGCCGGATACAGCCGCGCAGGAGGGCGAGGCGGCCAGGCTGGTCGCAACCGGTGCGGCGGCGATGGTGGCGGTGACGCTCGGGGCCGATGGTGCCTTGCTGGCGACCGCGGACGGCGTTGTCCGGCTGCCGGCGCTGGCGGGGTTGGTGCGCAGCGCGGTGGGGGCGGGTGATGCGTTCCTCGGCGCGATGGTGCTGTCTCTGGCGCGCGGTGACACCCCGCATGAGGCACTGGTCTGGGGCACCGCCGCCGGTTCAGCGGCGGTGGAGAACGCTGGCACCGCGCGGGTAACACGAGACGCCGTGGTTGCGGCCTATCGCCGTCTGCGCGTTTGAGGCGGCTGGATCAGCGCCGGTGAGTCAACATTAGAGCATGATCGCCAGAGGTGGAACCACATGGCGGCGTGAATCATGCGACCAAACAAAGACTTCTAGCCCATCTTATTCAACCCCCTCCCTATCCCGCGGTTCCGCCCAACCTGGCCCCTCTTCGCGCGTGCGGTTGGGCGCACCTGCCCCACGCGACCCTGGTGTCCGCGAAATTCCGATCG
>CAIUPC010000064.1 GCA_903900905.1 uncultured Acetobacteraceae bacterium | reverse complement strand
GAAAATCGTCAGTCATACGCCCTCGGAGACCGCGGGCCTGATAGAGTGGCTGAATGCTGGCTTCGTCGATGCGTTGCGGCATTTCGTTCCGGATGATCAGAAGCTTTATACGTGGTGGTCCTACCGCAACAAAGATTGGCGCGTCGCCAATCGCGGTCGGCGGCTGGATCATGTGTGGGTGACCCCGGATTTGCGGGGGGCTTTGAAGGAGCACACCGTGCTGGTGGACGCGCGGGACTGGGAGCGCGGGTCCGATCATGTGCCGGTTTGCGTGGAGTTGGCGCTGGGGTAGTTGGGGAAATTTAGGCGCCAAATATCGTCAAAATTTGCTCATCATAATTCGGTTGTTGCGATACCATTGTCGGGTGATCGTCCTGTAACACGGCGTTTGCCAATCTGATCGGATAACCGTCGGCTACAGCCAGCTCAAAGACCGCATACCCAATGCGCAGTCGATGGACTTCCTAAAACTTCCGCAGGATGAGCATAGTGTAGACTCGGAATTCAGCCATTTTTTGCGGGTTTTCTATCGCGTCCTTGAATTCAAATGCCAGTGTCGCACGTGCGTCCTGGCTATATCCCTGCTATTTTGCGGCCATTTGTAAGCTCATAATGCAATCACCGATCGAAGCAACGAAGGTTTCCATACTGCGACTGAAATATCCTACCCTTGACCGGAGCCGGCGTAAAGGTCGGCTACGACTCGCCATGTAGCTGAAGTGCGGTTACGACGCAAATGAAACGCGCCATTAGCGTCAATATGGCGTATGATCTACGCATTGGTGATTGCCATTCCCTGCGCGATGTGCATATTTGCGTGGTGCGCACCGGATTGCGGTCGGGGACCATCCCCCCGTAATGCAGGGAACCGCATGTGTATTGACCACATCCGCTGCAACGGATGTGACCGTTTATATAGATCAGAACCCAGGGGATCCACACAATGCAAGCGGAGAAGGTGCGCCTCAATCTCCAGGTATCCAGTGAGCTGAATTATGCGCTGGAAGAGATGGCAGACAGTAGCGGCAGTTCCAAGACGGATATCATCCGTCAGGCCTTGGCGCTGATGAAGTTTGCGCACACCGCCAAGAAGAATGGCAAGCACCTGGGTGTGGTGTCAGATCCCAATAAACTCGACACGGAGGTGGTGGGTCTTCTGTAATCCATGGGCGCCCCGTTCAACATACAGGCCGAGCTCAAGGGGGATGTTACTGTCACCCCGGAAGTCCACCCCGACGAACGTGCGGCACGCCTCAAGACCGACTCGCGGCGGGCCCTTATCCAGGACTACAAAGACATTGCGGTCTTTGTAGTCCTGCTGGTGGTGATCGTCATAGTCAGTGTCATCGCGGCCTATGAAGGCTTGTGGGACACGAGCGCGGCGCCAGACACCAAACGCTGGGCGCAGACGATCCTCTCGTCGTTGATGACCGGCGGTATCAGCTTCGTGGTGGGGCGCAAAATAGGCGGCAAATAACGCCGCTCAGAACGTAAACAACGGCCGATCCGGTTTGCGGCCCAGCAGCACTTGTCCAACGGTTTCAAAATGTTCCGGGTGGCCCTGGATCTGTTGCGTTACGGTGTGAACGTCGCGGAACCGACGCTCGAACGGGCGGGCGTTGAAGATCGCCATCGCGCCGGCCGCCTCATACAATGTCGCAACGACCTGCCGGGCTGACTGGATCGCGTAGGTGGAGGCCATGCGGATCGTGACCAGCTCGTCCTGCGTCAGTTCGCCACGAATTCTTGCGACCTCCCAGATTTCCGCAATCGAGGTCACCAGGAACGTCCGCGCCGCACGCAGGCGGGCCTCGTTCCAGCCGACATGGGCTTGCATGACGTGGCTCTCCGCCCGGCTGCGGCTGCCGCCGCGCGGCACCGCTCCCGACGCCTCCGTCACGAAGGAGGTCATGACGCTGCGCGCGATCCCCAACGCGATGCAGGCGAAGCTGCCGGCATACAGCGTGCTGGGGGTAAAGGCGTACAGCTCCCCGCGGACCCGCGGCTTCACCAGGCCGTTGCGGGCCATGGTGTAGGCCTCCGGCACGAACAGGTCCTTGACCGAGTAGCTGTCGCTGCCGGTGCCGCGCAGGCCCATGGTCTGCCATGTATCGCGGATCGCGGCGCTGCTTTTGGGGAAGAACATAGTGTAGCTGACGGGCTTACCATCCGGGCCGGCGCGCTTGGACCCATCGCGCTCGATCACCGGGACATGCGCGCCGAGCCAGCTGGCCAGACGGCTGCCGCTGGCGAAGTCGAAATTGCCGGTGACGCGATAGCCGCCATCGACCGCCACCGCCTGACCCGGGCCGGGCCCCCAGGCCAAAATCCCGGTATCGGGGCCGAAAATATCCTTCACCACGGCCGGGTCGAGATAGGCCGCCGTCAGCGCGCAAATATTGGTCTGCCCGACGCACCAGGCGACGGAGGCATCGTGGCTGGCGATTTCCTCGATCAGTTGGATCAGCGACGGCGGGTCGAGTTCCGCACCGCCGTAATCCTCGGGCTGCACGAGCCGGAACAGGCCCTTCTCGCGCAACGCCACGAACAGCGATGCGGGGAGGTCGCGCGTCCGCTCGATCTCATCCGCCGCGGCATCGATGGCGGGGCCGAGGTCGCGTGCCCGTTGCAGGTAATCGGCGCCCTTGGCACTGAGATGGTTCATCGTCGGCTCCGCTCAATCGTGTGACACCAACCGCCCACCCTCCCACGCGTCATGCCGACGCAGGCGGCGGCGGCGGAACGTCGGTGGTTAGCGCAGTTGATCTAAAACCCCAGTCTGCGGCAGGGATCAGAAGGATTCAACCCGGGCCACCCAGATCAGGTTGCCCAATGCGCGCAAACTTTCGGGTGAAACCATCCGCAGTTTGATCCGGTTGACCGCTTTGTCGCGGCCGGCGAAGACGCCGTATCGTGCCAGGCGTTCGTTGTGAAACCGCTCGGGGGTGAAATCGAGCACGACGATGACGTTGACCGGGCCTTTGGCCTCCAGCAAGGCCGGTGCCACGCGTCCCGCGGCGGTGGCCCAGCCGGCGACGTCCTGGCCGAACAGGAAGACCAGGATCAGGGCAGCGCCGATGAGCAGGCGTATCCAGGCTGCACGCATGGCTCAGCGCCTCCGATCCGGGGCAACCAGGCCCCAGCGTTGCACCGTCCGCCGTTCGATCGGGACCAACAACCAACGATCCATCAGCATGGCGATGCCGCCGATAAGCAGGGCGCCGAAGATGATGATGTCGGCGCGATGATATTCGGACCCGCTGAAGATCAGCTGACCGAGCCCGGTCGTCGCGCCCACCAGCTCCGCCGCGATCAAAGCCCGCCAGCCGAAGCCGAGGCCGGAGCGGAATCCTGCCAGGATATAGGGCAGGGCGCCGGGCAGGGTCACCGAACGGATGGTCTCCCACCGGCTGCCGCCCAGCGAGCGCACGCCGAGTTCCAGCACCTCCGGCACCAGTTGCACGCCGAGGACGGTGTTCTGGAAGACGATGAAGAACACGGTGTTCCAGATCAGGAATATTGCCAAAGCGTTGCCGATCCCGAGCCAACCGATGACGAGCGGCAGCCAGACGATGCCGGAGATGGCGTTGAAGAACACCACCAGCGGATTGAAGAAGGTCGCGATGGGCCGGTACAGCCCGGCAATGAAGCCGGCGATGACGCCGGTGATCATCCCGAAGGCGGCGCCGCCGAGCAGACGGCTCATGCTGGCCAGGAAATCCGTGCCGAGGCGGCCGCCGGCCAGCTCGAACCCGGTTTTGATCACATCGGTGATAGCGGGAATGACGGAGGGCGGCGGCTGTTCGATGGTCCAATAGACCCACCAGACAAACAGGATCAGCAAGGCCGGGGCGTAGGGCAGGATACGCCAGATCAGACGGTGCATCATTTGCGCAGCACCCCCCAGCGGGCGAGGGTCATGCTCTCCACCGGTTGGACAAGCAAACGATCGACCACGATATAGAGCGTGCCGATGATGACCATGCCGACCATGATGCGGTCGATCTGGTTGAAGGTGCGGGCGCCGAAGATGAGGTCGCCGAGGCCACCTTGGCGCACCAGCATCTCCGACGCGATCAGCGCCCGCCAGCCATAGCCCATGCCGAGCCTGGTGCCGACGACGATGGAGGGCAGGGCGCCCGGGAAATAAACATCGGTAACGATCCGCAATCGGCTGGCGCCGAGGGAGCGGAGCGCCAGGATGTAATTCTCCGGGATCGCGCGCACGCCGGTCATGGTGTTGAACACGATGGGCACGATCAGCGTGTAGATGACGATGACCAAAATGGTAGTGTGGGTGAAGCCGCACCAGAGGATCGCCAACGGCAGCCAGGCGATGCCGGAGATGCCTTGCAGATAGCGCAGGAACCCCTCCAGCGCGCGGGCGGCATAGCGGTTGGTGCCGACGGCGAAGCCCAACGGGACGCCGATGGCAAAGGAGATCAGGGTCGCGATCCCGATCATCCGCAGGCTGGTGCTGACATATTCCGCCAGGATACCGTGGGTGACGAGGATGACGAAGCTGCTCCAGACCTGCGGCGGAGCCACCAGGAGCTTGTCGGAGATATCGAGCCCGGATTTCAGCCCCCACCAGATCGCGACTAATGCCGCGAAGGGGAGGAGGACGCGGAGGTCACGGAGATGGCGGGTCATTGGCTTGGGAGACCAACGTATAAAGCCGTCATGCCGACGCAGGTCGGCATCCACGCCTGAACGGCGT
>CAIUPC010000063.1 GCA_903900905.1 uncultured Acetobacteraceae bacterium | reverse complement strand
GAAAATCGTTTCCGCGATCTGTGAATCCGGTAGGGACAAGCCGGGCCATGACGTTGTAGAGCAGAACGCGCGAAAATCGTTTCCGCGGTCTGTCAGTCCGGTAGGGGTGGGACCGGCCATTGCCCCTATTCGTGTACTGAGAGGCTTCACCCGATTGCCCTGGCAAAGGTCTCCATCGCGCTTGAACCGAACCGCACTCCATGCGACCAGACCAGCCATGACAGACCAACGCCCCCTCACTGGCCTCACCGTCGTCTCGCTGGAACAAGCGGTCGCCGCGCCCTATTGCTCCTCCCGCCTCGCCGATGCTGGCGCGCGGGTAATCAAGATCGAACGGCCGGAGGGCGATTTCGCCCGTGGCTACGACAAGGCGGCCAAAGGCCTGTCGAGTTATTTCGTCTGGCTCAACCGCGGCAAACAAAGCCTGGTAGCCGACATCAAGGCCCCGGACGACGCGGCGCTGCTGCATCGCATTCTGGCCACGGCAGATGTGTTCATCCAGAACCTCGCCCCCGGTGCCGCTGCCCGCGCTGGTTTCGGGTCTGAGGCACTGCGCGCCCGCTACCCGCGCCTGATCACCGTCGATATCTCCGGCTACGGCGAATCGGGCGATTACGCGACGATGAAGGCCTATGATCTGCTGGTGCAGGCCGAATCCGGCCTCGCCATGATCACCGGCCATCCCGCCGGCCCTGGCCGCGTCGGCGTGTCCGCCTGCGACATCGCCTGTGGCATGGCCGCCCATGCGGGCGTGCTGGAGGCGCTGATCGCCCGCGGCATCACCGGCCACGGCAAGGGCCTCGCGGTCAGCCTGTTCGACGGCATGGCCGATTGGATGAACGTGCCGCTGGTGTATTTCGAGGGCACCGGCAAGGCGCCCGAACGCGTCGGCCTCGCGCACCCGTCGATCTGCCCCTATGGCGCCTTCGCCACCAATGACGGCGCGCTGGTGCTGATTTCGATCCAGAATGAGCGGGAATGGGCCGATTTCTGCGCCAAATTCATGGATGACGCGGCGCTGACCCTGCGCGAGGGGTTCCAGTCCAACGTCGCCCGGGTCGCCAACCGCCCGACGGTGGACGCGCATGTCGCGACCCAGTTCGCCACCATGACGCGGGATCAGGCGGCGGCGAAGCTGCGCGCATCCAACACCGCCTATGGCTTCGTCAATGATATGGCCGCCTTCGCCCAGCACCCGGCGCTGCGGCGGGTTGAGATCGACACCCCGAATGGGGCGGTTGCGATCGCCGCCCCGCCGATAATCAGCAGCAGCGGGGAGCGGGCATTGGGTCCGGTGCCCGGCATCGGGGCGCATTCCGCGGCCATTCGGGCGGAATTCGGCGCCTGACCTTCAGGTTCTTGCTGACCCGGAACACCGGGACGCGCTAGCCTCCCTGAACGATCCGGAACACCGGACGTCAGGGAGACTTCCAGATGCCAACCAAAACCACGCTCACGCGCCGCCGTGCCTTGCTCGCCGCCGGTGGCACACTGTTCACCCCCATGATCGCCCGCGCCGCCGGCGCCGCGCGCGGCGTCACCGACACCCAGATCACCTTCGGCACCATGCAGGACCTGTCCGGCGTCACCGCCGTGCAGGGCGTCAACAACGCCAATGCCATGCGCATGGCCTATGACGCGGTGAACGCCAAAGGCGGCATCCACGGCCGCAAATTGAACTGGGTGCTGGAGGACATGCAGTACATCGTCCCCAAAGCCGTTCAGGCCATGAATAAGCTGTTGAACAAGGACGAGGTCTTCTTCTGCGTGGGCAATGGCGGCACGCCGCATAATGACGCGGTGATGCCGTCCATGTTCGAGAAGAATGTGCCCAACATCTTCCCCCTGACCTGCGCCCGCTCGATGTACGAGCCGTTCAACCGGCTGAAATTCGGCCAGTTCGCCAGCTACTACGACCAGATGCGCGCCGCCGTGAAATACTTCGCCGAAAATCACGGCAAAAAGCGGGTTGGCGTCATGTATCAGGACACCGACTACGGCAAGGACGTGCTGGCCGGGGCGGTGGCGCAAATCGCCGCGATGGGTCTGCAGGCCGGTGCGACCGCGGCCTTCCGCCCGACCGATACCGATTTCAATGCCGCCATCGCCCGGCTGCAGGACGACAAGTGCGACCTCGTGATCATGGGTACCATCGTCAAGGACACCGTGATCATCCTGCAGACCGCCCGCAAGACCGGGTTCAACGCCACCTTCTGCGGCAATTTCGCCTCCTATTCCACCGCTGTCGCGGAAGCGCCGGGGGAGGCAGCGGAAGGCTTTTACTCGATGGCGCCCGCCCTGTACCGCTACCCCGACGACAAGACCCCGGCGATCCAGGCCTATTGCCAGGAATACCGCAAGCGGTTCGGGATCGACGTCAACTATCTCGGCCAGGCCGGCAACACCGCCGCGATGTTCATGGTCGCGGTTCTGGAGAAGGTGGGCCGTGACCTCACGCTCGACAGCCTGATCGCCGGGCTGGAAAGCATGAAGGATTGGCACGACCTGTTTGGCGGCCCGGCGCTGTCGATGAGCCCGACCAGCCACCATGCCTCCAGCCAATCGTTCCTGTCGGTGGTGAAGGGCACCCGCTGGACCCCGGTGCAGGAGCAGCCACTCAGCTACTGACGGCTTCATCTATGTGTCATCGTGGCGTAATGGACCGGTAACACGGTACCGTTACGCCGCCTTGGTACGACATGAACGAGGATCAACGCCCATGAAGCGCCGCACCCTGCTGGCCGGCTCCGCCGCCGCCGCTTTGCCCTTCGCGCCAGCCCGCGCCGCGGACCGCACCAAGATCGTCTGGTGGCACGCGATGACCGCCGCTTTGGGCGATCAGATCACCCGCATCGCCGATGAGTTCAACAAGAGCCAGGACACGGTTGAGCTGCAGGCCGTCTTCAAGGGCGGCTATGCCGATACGATGAATGCCGCCATCGCCGCTTTCCGCGCCGGCCAGGCGCCGCATATCGTGCAGGTGTTCGAAGTCGGCACCGGCACCATGATCAACGCCCCCGGCAAGGTCGTGAAGCAGGTTTGGGAATTGTCCAAGGAAACCGGCATCCCGCTGGAACCGAAAACCTATATCGGCGCGGTGCGCGGCTATTACAGCCTGCCGGACGGGCGGATGGCCTCGATGCCGTTCAACTCCTCCACCGCCGTGATGTGGTACAACAAGGACGCGTTCAAGAAGGCCGGGCTGGACCCGGAGAAGCCGCCGGTGACCTGGCCCGAGGTGGTCAAGGCTGCCCAGGCCATCAAAGCCGCCAATGCGGCGCCGATTCCGATGACGACATCCTGGCCGACATGGATCCAGCTGGAGCAGTTCAGCGCGCTCCACAACCTCCCCTTCGCCACGAAGTCGAATGGGTTTGAGGGGTTGGACGCGGAGCTGACGTTCAACAGCAAGCATCACGTGAAGCATGTGCAGCGCCTGCTCGACATGGCGAAAGACGGCACGTTCAAATATTCCGGCCGCGACAATGCGCCGGACGCGGTTCTGTATGCCGGGGATGCCGGGATCAGCTTCGGCTCCTCGGCCGCGCGCGGCACCCTGGTGAAGACCGCCAAGTTCGATTTCGGGGCCGGGTATCTGCCCTATGATCCCGAGATCATCAAAACCCCGATGAACTCCATCATCGGTGGGGCGAGCCTGTGGACCATGACCGCACCGAACCGTACCCCGGCGGAATACAAGGCGGTGGCGCAGTTCCTGCAATTCCTGGCGAAACCCGAGGGCGATGCGCTCTGGAGCCAGAATACCGGTTACGTGCCGGTCACCTTCGCCGGTTTCGAGCTCAGCCAGAAGCAGGGCTTCTACGACAAGAATCCGGGCGCGGATCTGGCGGTGAAGCAGCTGGCCCGCGGCACCACGACGACGAACACCAAGGGGCTGCGGCTCGGCAATCTCTCGGAAATCCGCAACATCATCCAGGAAGAGCTGGAGAAGGCGCTGCAAGGCGGCCAGACCGCGCAGGCCGCGCTGGACAGCGCCGTCACCCGCGGCAACAAGGTGCTGCGCACGTTCCAGAAGACCATCAAAGCCTGAGCCGATGGACCGCCGGACGGTCTTCGGCGGCTGGCGCCTCCCCGTGCTGCTGGTCCTGCCGCAGCTGCTGCTGACCAGCTTTTTCTTCTATTGGCCAGCGGGGGAGGCGGTCTGGTCCAGCATGACCAGCCAGGACGCCTTCGGGGAAGGCCTGACCTTTGTCGGCTGGGACAATTTCGCCGAGTTGCTGGACGACCCGCTGTATCTGGAAGCGGCGGTCCGGACGGTGGTGTTTTGCGGGGCGGTGAGCCTGCTGGCGATGGGCCTCGCGCTGGCTTTGGCCGTGTTCGCGGATCGGGAGGTGCGGGGCAAACACGCCTACCGCACTTTGCTGATCTGGCCCTATGCGGTGGCCCCGGCGATGTCGGCGGTGCTGTTCCTGTTCGTGCTCGACCCCCGTGTCGGCTTGCTCGGGCGCTGGCTGAACCAGATGGGCGTCGATTGGGACTACCATCTGAATGGCAACCAGGCGCTGCTGATGGTGGTCATGGCCAGCGCCTGGAAGCAGGTGAGCTACAATTTCATCTTCTTCCTGGCCGGCATGCAGTCGATCCCGCGCGCGGTGACCGAGGCCGCGCGCATGGATGGCGCCAAGGGCTGGCACCGCTTCCGCACCATCACCTTCCCGCTGCTGGCGCCGACAACATTCTTCCTGCTGGTGGTCAATCTGGTCTACGCCGCCTTCGACACCTTCGGGACCATCAACGCTCTGACCCATGGCGGGCCGGGCAAAGACACCGAAACCCTGGTGCTGAAGGTCTTCCGCGACGGGGTGGTGAACCATGACATCGGCTCCTCCTCAGCCCAGTCAGTCATCCTCATGGTCGGCGTCATCGCCATGACCGCGGTGCAGTTCCGCTTCATGGGACGGAGGACGGAGTCCTGACCCGCAAGCCCGACTACATCACCCATGCGGTGCTGGCTTTGGGCGTGGTGCTGTTCGCTTTGCCCGTCTGGCTGGTGCTGGCCGGGTCGACCCAGGACTCCCAGGCAATTACGCGCGGCGAGCTGTCGCTGATCCCGCATCTGTCCGGCCTGCCGATATATTGGCGGGTCCTGACGGAGGGCACGCGCGGGGCCGAACCGGTCTGGCATATGCTGGCGACCTCACTGGCGATGGCTTTGTGCATCGCGCTGGGCAAGATCACGATCTCGATCCTGTCGGCCTATGCGGTGGTGTTCTTCCGCTTCCCGCTGCGCAAACTGGCCTTCTGGTCGATCTTCGTGACGCTGATGCTGCCGGTGGAGGTGCGGATCATCCCCACCTATTCCGTGATGGCGCGTTTCGGGCTGATCAACACGTTTACCGGGCTCTGGGTGCCGCTGATCGCGTCGGCCACCGCGACGCTGCTGTTCCGGCAGGTCTTCGTTTCCATTCCGGACGAGCTGGTGGAGGCCGCGCGGATGGACGGCGCCGGCCCGCTGCGGTTCCTGTGGGACATCGTGATCCCGGTCTCGGGCGCGAATATCGCGGCTTTGTTCGTGATTTTGTTTGTGTATGGCTGGAACCAGTACCTGTGGCCGCTGCTGGTCGCGACCGATCCCAGCCTGGATACAATCGTCATTGGGCTGGTGAAAATGATCGGGGTCGATTCCGATACCGATTGGGCGGCGGTGATGGCGACCGCGGTGCTCGCGCTGCTGCCGCCGGTGGCGGTGGTGGTGCTGATGCAGCGCTGGTTCGTGGCCGGGCTGACGGAGGGGGAGAAATAGGCTGCGTCAGGCGGTGGCGAGCATGGCTTCCAGTTGGGCGACCTTGGCCGAGACCATCCGGTCCAGCACCAAAGGACAGTGATCTGGCCATGGACGCGGTTGAACCCCATCATAAATGAGGCCTTCAAGCTGTTCGCACGCATCGGTGTAAATTCGGGAGAGGTCGATGCGACGAGCAATCGATGGTGCGAAGCGCCGCCGCATATTGGTCTGGAACCCCACGATCTCGGACCGCCAGTGCGGCACGGATGGGCTATCCGGCCAACCACGTATCTTCAGCAGATGCACCAGCATCAACTGGAGGAAGCTCTCCACCGAGTGCAGCTCTGACAGGCCCACGTCCTCGATCTCCTCCGCGACATGGAGCCAATCGACGTCGTTCACCCGCTCCCCGCGCGCGAGGCGGCGGATCATATCGGCCTGGGTTTCGGACCAGGCCAGGATATCGCGTTCATACAGATCGTCTGGCATGGCGCTGGATTGTAAGCGAAGGCCAGACCTGAAACCAGAAGATTGACGCCGCGCCAATGAGGGTCAGCCTTTGCGTCTCAGCGGCCTCTGCGTCGAAGAAGCGGTCTAATACCAACCAGTAAAATGAATGACGCACCGGCCATCGTTACCCGTCATGCCGACGCAGGTCGGCACCCACGCCTTTCTCCTGTCTAACACTGCTAAGTCGTGGATGCCGACCTCCGTCGGCATGACGGCGTTGGGGCGCTG
>CAIUPC010000062.1 GCA_903900905.1 uncultured Acetobacteraceae bacterium | reverse complement strand
GGCGCCGGCCATGACCGGGAGGCCGCTTCGGCCGCGCTGGCGGTCGCCGATTGCGATGTGATCGCTTTGGCGCAGTTCAGCCTGGCGCGCGCGGCGGATGCGGTGACGGCCGCGACCGGCAAGCCGGCTTTGACCACGCCCGACAGCGCAGTGCGCAAGCTGCAACGTTTGTTGAAGGTGGGATGACGATGGACGTCGCAGCCTTCCGCGCTTCGCTCACCGCCACCGAACCGCCAGCCGGCCTTACCCTTGCGCTGAGCGCGTTGTGGTGGGACGCGAAGGGGGATTGGAACCAGGCGCATGAATGCGCCCAGGCCGAGAAAACCCCAATCGGTGCCAGCGTGCATGCTTATCTGCACCGGGTGGAGGGCGATCTGTCCAACGCTGGCTATTGGTACAACCGAGCCGGCCGCGCCCCGGCGACGGGCACCCTTGCGGCGGAATGGGAGTCGCTGACGACGGACCTGCTGGCGCGCTAATATCCGCCCGTGTTGCCATTGACGTACCGGCCATCGTTACCCGTCATGCCGACCCACGGATCAAGTCCGTGGGTCGGCATGACGGCGTTCGGGCGCTGCCGGTGAGTCAATGTCTACACGGGTTGGCATAACAGGCACAAAAAACCCGCCCCCTCTCAGGGGCGGGTTTGTCGTCAAGCCGTGACAGATGGTGTCAGACGGCCTTGCGGCGGCGCATCATGCCAAGACCAGCAATGCCGGCGCCAAGCAGGGCCAACGAAGCGGGTTCAGGGACAGCGGCGTTCTGCACGATGAAATTGAAGTCACCCAGGCCAATCTCGCCCAAGAAGGTGCCGGTGATCGCGTTCACGCCGGCGGACAGCGCGAAGGTCCCGGAGCTGTAGTGGGCATTGCCCAGCGCGCAGCTGATGTCTTCACCGCATGACCTATCGCCGAGGGTCGGCTCCGACGTCACGCCGAGCGAGATGCTGTTGGAGAACAACTGAAACCGGTCGCCAGCCTGCTCAGCGTCCACCACCGTGAGGGTGCCAGGGCCTGCGAGGGTGATCACCCAGGTGCTGGGCGCCTGAACCGCGGGCAGCGTGCCGAGCGGGGCGTTGATGCCGGTGCCGCCGTTGAAGCCGGGCCCAACCAGCGGATCGCCGATCGTAGAGCCAAACGAGCCAGTGTACCACTGGTTCGTGATGATGGTATCGGCATAGGCCGGAACCGCCGCGGCGCTGAGCCCAACAGCCGCAACACCCGCCATGATGATGTTCTTCAGTTTCATTTGGTCAATCCTTAATTTCGTTCAACCCGAGGCCGAACTCCGCCGGCACGCCCGGTGGAATACGACTTCTGGTTGTTTACAAGCAATCCTCATGCCATTCAATTATATTCTTTTATTTACAATGCACTATAGAAATTCCAATGGCCAATTCCAGCATGGCCGCGCCTGATGTGTAAGATATTCCGACAAAACCGGCCGAGAAACCCTCCGAATCACACCACCTATGGTTGCAAATTGATGAAGGGCACCTATCCCCCGCGAAAATCCCGGGATTCCGCCGTTGGATGGCATCCATCAGCACAAGGGCATGTAAAGAATCCTGACAACGCCCGGCGCCGCGTTCCGGATCATGGGCTTTTTAGCCCCGGAGGCGGGCTCGTCCCGCGGCCAGGCCGCCCCGCCCCTCGTATCATCACGGGTTGCATCGGACCCGCCGAACCGGATAGTCCGGTCGCGCGCCCACAACCACGCTGACAGGGTACCCGAACAATGCCCGGACCCGGGACCAAAAACGTACCCCTCAGCGCCGCGCGCAAACCCGCCCTGCCAGAAGCGCTGACCCCGGCCGGCCGAATCACGGAGCAATATGCGGCCGGACGGTTGGCTCACCCGGCCGCACCAGCCGCCACACCAGCGGGCCCGAAGCTGACGCCAGCCCGTGTCCGCGCCGCACGGGAACAGGCGCAGCTTGGATCGCGCTTCGCCCGCGACGGCCGCTACGTCCAGGCCATCGATCGGCTGAACCGCGCGGCCGAACTCGATCCGACGGTCCCGGGCGTGTATCACGACCTCGGCCTGTCCTGCCTGCGCGCGGGACGCTTGCAGGACGCGGTGACCGCCCTGCGCCGTGCCGCGGCTCTGGCACCCGATCTGCTCAGCGCGCATCTCCATCTGGGAACCGCGCTTGACCTCCTGGAGCGGGAGCGGGAGGCATTCGCCGCTTACGAGGCGGTGATCACCCTCGATCCCGGCCACCATCCGACCCTCGCGCGTCTGGCCCAGATCCAGGTGCGGAACGGGCGCTTCGTCGATGCCCAGACGCGGTTCACCGCGGCGGCGGCGGCCGCGGAGGCATCGGACTCGCCGCGGGCCGGCATCTACGCGGCATTGGCCGCGCGGGTCGCCGGGCGCCTGGCGGAGGCTGAAACGATCCTGCGCGGGGTCATTGCCATGGCACCGGGGCTCGGCGAAGCCCATGCCGCGCTGGGCCAAATCCTGGCTGAAACCGGGCGATCCGATGAAGCCACAGGTTATCTGGAACGGTGCATCACGCTTGATCCCACGATGGTGGCAGCCTGGCAGAATCTGGCCGCTTCCAAAAAATTCACTATCGGCGACCAGCCCCTGCTCGATCGGATGACAGCTGATCTGCAGCGCCCCGATCTGACCGGCTGGCAGCGGCAGGCCGTGCATTTCGCCCTGGGCAAAGCCTTCGACGACCTCCGCGACCATGCGGCGGCGATGCGGCATTTCGAGGCCGCCAATCAAATCCGCGGCGCCCATAAAAAGCTGGATCGCGCCCGGCTCGCGCAGCAGACCGATCATGTCATCGCCACCGCCCCAGCCGGCTTCCTCGACCGCCGCACCGATCTGTCCACAGAAGACGCGACGCCGATCCTGATCGTCGGCATGCCGCGCTCCGGCACAACCTTGACCGAACAGATTATATCGAGCCACCCCGACGTCGCGGCCGGCGGCGAATTATCCTTCTGGCGGGAACGCAATCGCGCCGGTCTCGGCGTGTTCGCGGCTGATGCGCGCCCCGAGGCGGCGCAACGCCTGGCGCGTGACTATCTTGAGGTACTGCGCGCGATCTCCCCGGATGCGCCCCGGGTGACGGACAAGATGCCGTTCAATTTTGCCCATCTGGGGGTTATCCGCCAGGTGTTCCCTCGAGCGGCCATTGTGCATTGCCGCCGCCACCCGATCGACGTGTGCCTGTCGATCTTCAGCACAAACTTCGATGCGGCGTTCGATTTCGCGGCCGATCGCGGCAGCCTGGTTTTCTTTTATCGCGAATATTTACGGCTGATGGCGCATTGGCGGGCGGTTCTGCCGCCCGAGCGCTTCATTGAGGTCGATTATGAAGCCCTTGTCGCGGACCCCGAGCCGCAGACGCGGCGCCTGATCGCGGCCTGCGGACTGTCATGGGATGACGCCTGCCTCTCGCCGCACCGCAATCAGCGTCAGATCAGCACGGCCAGCCTGTGGCAGGCACGCCAGCCGATATACCGTACGGCGGTGGAGCGGTGGCGGCGCTACGAACCCTGGCTCCAGGAACTCCGCCTCCTGCTTGAGGACGCCGGGACAGAGGCCGGACACGCCACATGAGGGCATCCGCCCCAATCAAAAATCGGCGCTGGCACGCGAAAAATTCACAATTCCATTGCCGCCCCCACCGCGATCCAGCCGGTTGAACCGACGGCTCGCGGCCGGATGCATACTTGCAAGTCAGGACGGCATCAGACTAATATAGCGGAGCGGCCTGATCCGGCGGCATCGCGTATGATGGAGACAGACCTGTGAACCGAATGATCCTTGCGGGCTTGGCGACGCTGGTGCTCAGCACGGGCGGGGCGCTGGCGCAGACCTGTTCTGTCGTGCAGCCGTCAAATAATCAGATGACACAGGCGCAGCTTAGTTCACTTCTCACGAACCGCTACGCCTGCGTCGGGACATCCCCGACCGCGCAGTGGAACGAACTGCATTCGGCTGGGAACGTGATTGATTACAAGATGGGGCCGGGTCATCCAACCGATCCAACGGCCACGGTGGGTACCTATGTTATTTCCGGTCTGGGAAACCCGCAGACCACGGGGACTGTCACCTACAACTATACCGGTGGCGGATCGTACGGCTATAACGTTTATGGCCCAACCCCGGTCGGCCCAGGCGTCTACTCGTTTTGCGGCGTGTCCGGCGGCGCACCGAACCTCCTGGTCACCGTCTCCGCCGCGCACTGCTGATAAATATCGCATCCGGATAGGGGCCCGCACCTGGGGCGGTATCGGCCAGACCTGATGCCCTCCACAAGGGCCCCGTCCTCATGACCGCCGCTGGCACCGGGATACGGCTGATCGGCGTGATTGCGGCAATAGGCTGCGCGGCCCTCTGTCTTTGGGGTTGCTGGAGCGGCCCGCTCCCCTTTTTCCCCGTTGCCATTTGTTCAGCGAGCTACGCCCTCGCGCTCTGGCGCTGGCCAGGCCTGTTCCTCCTGGCCATCCCTTTGGCCCTGCCGTTCCTGGACCTCAGCCTCTGGGCCGGCTCCACCGCGATCAGCGAAGCCGATATCGGCGTTCTGGCCACGCTGGCCGTGCTGCTCGTGCGGGCACCACCCGGCCTGGCCGACTTGCCACATAACCGCCTGGTCCAGGCCGCGCTCGCGCTTCTGCTCGGTGCGCTCTTCATCAGCACCATCCTCGGCCTCCTCTCCCCGCTCGGCGACACCGGCCAATCCGCCAATCCCTATCTCCGCCCCGACAACGCGCTGCGCCTCGCCAAGGGGCCGATCGAGGCGCTGGCGCTGTTCCCCTTCCTTCGCGCCCGCCAACGGATGCGTGGCGACGCGCTGCCGCGTCTGGGGATGGGCATCGCGCTGGGTCTGATCGCCGTGACCCTCATTGTCCTGATCGAGCGGGCGCTCTTCGCCGGCATCTTCGATTTCCGGTCTGACTACCGGGTCGCCGGTCCCTTCGCCTCCATGCATATCGGCGGCGGGCATATCGGCGCCTATACCGCGCTGGCGCTGCCTTTCGCGATGGCGCTGATGTTCGTCCGAGGCAACCGCCGGGCGATGGCGCTTGGCGCTCTGGCCACCGCGGCCGGGGGCTACACGCTGCTGGTTACCTTCGCCCGCACCGGCTACGCCGCCGGTGCCATTGGCTGCGCCATCGCCGGTCTGGGCCTGCTGCTGACCCTGTGGCGCCGCGGCGGCACCGCGCGCCTCCTGGCCCTCGCACCAATGGTGCTGCTGCTCGCGGCGGTGGCGGGCGCGGCCTCGGTCGGGGTCATGCGCCAACGCATCGCGATCGCCGCCACCGATCTGGTGACGCGGGAGACCAATTGGCATTCCGGCTGGGCGGTGCGCGATCGCGATCTCCTGACGGACGCCATCGGCATGGGCCTCGGCACCTATCAGCGCACCATGCTGTCCCGCGCCAGCATCAACCGCCCCAGCGATTTCGGGCTCGGTGCCAATGCCGAGGGCGCCTTCGTCTGGGTGCGCATGGAATCGCCCTTCTACCTCGGCCAGAAAATAACCGCGCCCGGCACCGGTTCAGCGCATCTGTCGCTGCGGTTCCGCGCCGACACGCCGGATGCCGGGCTCGGGTTTTCGCTCTGCGACAAGGTCCTGCTGTATTCGGACAATTGCCAGTCCGGCCAGTTCACCCCCCGCGCCCTCGGGGATTGGGAGCAAGTCACCGCCACGCTGCCCCTCGCGGCGCTGGGGGCGGGGTTCGGCCCGATCCGCCGGCCGGTGGAGCTATCACTGTTCGGCTCCAAGATCGGCATCAGCTTCTCCATCCGTGACGTAAGCCTGACCGATGACGCCGGCCAATCGCTGATCAGCAACGGGCGTTTCGCCGAAGGCATGAGCCGGTGGCTGTTCACCGACGACAGCCACGTCTCCTGGCGGATCCTGAACGTCTATCTGATGCTGCTGTTCGAAACCGGGATCTTCGGCCTCCTGGCTTATCTGGGCATCGCCGGCCTCGCCACCGCCGGCGGCATCCGCGCCGCGCTCCAGGGCGATCCCATGGGTTCGGCCATCGCCGGCAGCGTGGTCTCCTTCCTGGTCTCCGGCCTGTTCGACCATGTGCTGGAGGCACCGCGCCTCGCCACCCTGTTCATCCTGATCTGCGGCGCCGGGCTGCTGGCGTGGGAGCGGGGGCGCACCTGATGCCAGCCACCCCAACCCGAGCCCCAACCCGGGCATGGGTGCGCCTGCCCTCCGGTCACCGGCTGGACCTGCTCGACCCCACGCCCTTCGACTGGACGGATGAGGACCTGGCACTCGGCCTGGCCCGCACCTATCGCTGGGGCGGGCATTCCGCCTGGCCTTTGCCGCTGTCGGTGGCGCAGCACTCCCTGCTGGTGCTGGCCTTGCGCACCCAGGCCAGCCCCACCGGCCTGTCAGACGCGGTGGCGCGGCGGGAGTTGCTGCATGATGCCGATGAGGGGTTGCTGGGCTTCGACCCGATCTCCCCCCTCAAACCCTTCCTCGGGCCGGGCTACGCGGCCCTGGCGGCGCGCTTGCAGGCCGCGATTGCCACCCGCTACGCCCTGCCCGCCTGGACGCCGGACGACAAGAAAGCCCACAAGCGCGCCGACAGGGTCGCGGCGGCGTCGGAGGCGATCCATGTCGTGGGCTGGACCCGCGACGAGGTGCGCAAGACCCTGCGCATTATCGACCGCCCCGTGGACACCGACCCGCTGGCGGCCTGGCTGGCGGTCGCCGCCTGGGAACCCTGGCCGGCCGACAAAGCGGCGGCGGCCTTCCTGCGGACATTGGCCCGGCTGACCCCGCCACCGGGATGACCGCGAGACCTTCCCAAGCCCGTCACAAGCCACCACTTTGTCGGACATGCGCAGATTGTGGGCCAACGTGATCAACATGCTGCTGGGCGTCGGCCTCCTGTTGATGGTGCTGGCCGCCGTGGCGGGCGGCGCGCTGTGGCTCACCATACCGCCCACGCAGCAGACGCTTCGCATCCCCGGCCTCTCCGCCCCCGCGACGATCCGCTTCGACGCCGACGGCGTCCCCCGTATCCAGGCCGCGAATGAGCGTGATGCCGCCGCCGCCCTCGGCTACGCCCATGCCCGCGACCGGATGTTTCAGATGGAGCTCATGCGCCGCGCCGCCGCCGGCCGCCTGTCGGAGATCGCGGGCACACCCACCCTGCCGCTGGACCGCAGCATGCGCACGCTGGGCCTGGCGCGGCTGGCACAAGGCGATTACGCGGCCTTGCCGGACGATACCAAGGCAATCATCGAGGCCTATGCCACCGGCGTGAACGCCTGGATCACCGCCCGCGGCCGGCTCGCCGCGCCGGAGTTCCTGCTCCTCGGCGCCCCCGAGCCCTGGCAGCCCGCCGACAGCCTGCTCTGGGCCAAGACCATGGGGCTGTGGCTCTCGCAGAACTGGCGGACGGAGCTCTCCCGCCTGGCGCTGGCGGGCCAGGTGCCGCAGCGCCTGATCGACGAATTGTGGCTGGGCGATCATCCGGCCCGGCACGCGGCGCGGCAGCCGGACCCCGATCTGGTGTCCTCAGCGCGGCGGCTGGCCGCGATGCTCCCCTCTTTCCCCAGCGCCTATACCCAGCCGGCCTCCGCCTCCAACGAATGGGCGGTGGACGGGGCGCAGAGCGCCAGCGGCGCCCCGCTGCTGGCCGGTGACCCGCATCTGGCCTTCGGGTTTCCGGGCCTGTGGTACCTGGTCCGCATCGACACCCCCAACACCACCCTGGCGGGCGCGACCGGACCCGGCGTGCCGTTCCTGGTGCTCGGCCATAACGGCCACATCGCCTGGACCTTCACCACCACCGGCGCCGACGTGCAGGACGTTTTCATCGAAGCGCCCGAGGACGCCGCCCATTTCACCACCCGCCAGGAAACCATCATCGTCCGCGGCCAAAACCCCGAGACCCTGACCATCCGCGAAAGCCGGCACGGGCCAATCATGAGCGATCTGGATGATCGGCCCGGCAGGGTGCTGGCGGTGGCGATGGCCAATCTGCAGCCGGGCGATACGGCGGCCACCGGCCTCCTCGCTTTGAACCGCGCCCGTAGCGTCAGCGCAGCCGGTGCCGCCGCGCCCGCCATTTCCTCGCCCGTGCAAAACCTGCTCGTAGCCGACGCGACCCGGATCGGCCGCTTCGTCACCGGCCGCATTCCCATCCGCAAGGCCGGCGATGGGTCCGCCCCCGTGCCCGGCGATGGGTCCCATGATTGGGTTGGCTGGGCCTCGGGTGAGGCACTGCCGCATGTCATCGCCCCCGCCAGCGGGCGGCTGGTCAATGCCAATGAGCGCATCGCACCGCCCGATTTTCCGGTTTTTCTCGGCCGCGACTGGTTCGGCGACTGGCGGGCGCGGCGGATCGAAACCCTGCTGGACGCACAAGGCCCCCACACCGCAGCCGGTTTCGTGCGCATGCAGATGGATGTAAGGAGCGCCTTCGCGCTGCAAATCCTGCCGATACTCCGCGCAACAGCCGTGCCGCCCGACACCGACACCGACACCCAGGAAATGGCTGATCGCATGAGGCGCATCAGCCCCCAAAACCGTCATCCTCGGGCTTGTCCCGAGGGTCGCCAACCACACGGCAATCAGTCTTCTGGCAATAAATCCCAGGCCAATGCCGAGGGG
>CAIUPC010000061.1 GCA_903900905.1 uncultured Acetobacteraceae bacterium | reverse complement strand
GGTCGGCACCCACGCCTTTCTCCTGTCTAACACTGCTAAGTCGTGGATGCCGACCTCCGTCGGCATGACGGCGTTGGGGCGCTTCCGGTGAGTCAATGTCAACACGGGCTGGTATAAACAGAAGCCGCCCGCTGGGTTCCGCTTCGGCGGGTCGGTCAAACAGGTGGTAACTTATACCAGCCGCCCCTGATGTTAACCCATGCTGTCTCCCCCTCCCCTTGAGGCTACGGAAGTCAGACATGTGCGGAATGATTTGCGAGCCTCCATCCGGTGAGTATCGGATCGAGGCGCTGCAATCCATGGTGCATGGTCTTGGGTCCCGGTGGTTTGTATCCTTTGGAGGTATAACCGGACCAGCCGCCAAGCCGGGCGACGATCCAGACGAACCAGGCGAGCGTTGTTTCGCTGTATGGGTTCTTCAATTTTTCCGTCCGCCCCTCCAGGCTGGTATTGAGCGCGCGCAGGGCTGGCAGATCGGCTGGATCGGCCGCGTCGGCAATCGGTTGCTCGGTCGTGCCATCACGCGCCAGCACCAGTTGCATGGCTCGCGTCGCGGCGATCATCGCGATCGCGGCCATCTTTATAAAGCACCCAGCTGTCTCGATCTGCGAGGTCTCGATATCCAGGCAATGCGATTTCATCGAACGGAACACCTGCTCGACGATCCAGCGCAGGCGATACCAAGCGACAATCTGGCGGGCTTCGGCGAGCGTGGCGACGGGATGCGTGGTCAACAGCCGCCAGCACACGGGTTCGGCCCCTGCCGGCGGATCGACTTCCTGGACATCGACGACCGACAGCGCGACGGCTTCGGGCAGTCCTTTGGCGCCAGGGCGGTTCGGGCGTTGCAGACTGATGGGGCCGAAGCGCAGCGCGACCGTTGCCTGGCGCGCCGGCCGGTTGCCCTTCGCCGGAACCTCGATCCGGGTCCGATCCCGTTCGGGCAGGCTGGTACAATGCTTCGGCAGAAGGCCACCCGTGGTCAGCAGGCGCGGCTGCGCCGAACGGCACAACAAATGGACATTGTCCGGCTTGCGCGCGAACAGATCGTAGATGTCGCTCTCGCGGTCGGCCACCACGGTGATCGTGGCGGCCTGCGTCAGGCGGTCCCCGGCGATTTCCGCGCCGTCCAGCCAGCGGCGGGACTCCTTCTCGTCCGCCGGCCGCTGCTTGCGATCCGCGGCTTTGCCCTCCGTCCGGTTGATCGCGGTGCAATCCACCAGCCCGAGGATACCGCCGCTGGCGGCATCGACCGCCAGAACCGGATGCAGGAACAGGCCGATATCCGACCCATTGCCCCCCGTCCCGAAGCCGCGCTTGCGGTCCGTTTGCGTCGGGAAGGAGATCTCAGTCGTGTCCATGATCGCCAAAACATGCCGGCCGGCCGCCTGACGGTCAGTGCGCTGGCCGGCAGTGACCATCATCTCATGGGCACTGACCGCCGGATTGGCCAGAAACGCCCCAAACGACAGCGTTTGATTGCGGTCGTCCCCAAGCCTGTGCAAACACAGGGTGCGCTTACTTTCCACGGCGGCCAGCAGAGCCGCTCCCCTCGCGGCGAGACGTTCGTCCCCAAAGCAACCGAGCGACACCTTATTCATGAGAATCCACCCCTCATACCGAACAATGGATGCATCGATTCGGAAAAAACGGAGGATGGCAATTCATTTCAGATTTGCTTGACAACCGTAGCCGCAAGGGGAGGGGGAGAAGATGGGGGTGTTGCCGGCGGCAACTCTTCCCGCCTGCAACGGCAGCCGCACAGGCCTGCGCTCCACCCTCCGCATCGGCCTCGGCTGGGCCGGTAATCCCGCGCAGGCCAATGATCGGCGGCGGTCGATCCCGCCTGAGGCGTTGGCACCTTTGCTCCGTACCGAGGGTATAACCTTCGTCAACCTCCAGGTCGGCCCCCGCGCCAGCGAAACCGGCCTGACCGATTTATCCGCCGAACTGCCGGATTTCGCCGCCACCGCCGCCGTGATCGCGACGCTCGATCTGGTGATCGCCGTCGATAGCGCCGTCGCGCATCTGGCGGGGGCGCTGGGCGCACCGGTCTGGGTGCTGCTGGCCTATGCCCCGGACTGGCGCTGGCTGCTGGGGCGGGAGGACAGTCCTTGGTATGCCTCCGCGACGCTGTTCCGGCAGGCAACGCCCGGCGATTGGGACGGGGTCATCGCGCGGGTCAGAACCGCTCTTGGCCGCTTTGGCGTTCCGGATCCGGAAAATCGCGGTACAGCGCGAAGACCGCGTTTTGCACCAGGGCATTGACCCCGAAATGCAGGCCCTCCACCGGTTCCGCCCGGCTCGCGACGTGGCCAAACGCGGCGTCGAGCTGCGCCAGATCGCGGACCTCGATCATGATGTGGAATTCCCCCAGCGCTGGATGGCCGAGGCCCAGTTTGCGCCGGGTCAGGCGCCAGCCCTCGATCAGCCCTTGTTCGCGCAAATGCCCGAGATACACCGCGATCTTCTCCTGAAAGACCAGATCGGTGATGCCGGGTTTAAGGTCGCACCAGATATTATAGAGATTCATGGGGGGATCGCATCCGTGCGGACCTGAACAACGATATCGCCGGCCTCGGCCAGCCGCTTCCAGCCAGGCGTCTGATCCAGGGCCGCGACCACGGGGTGGCCGGTGTGGAAGACGCTCCAGACGATCCTGTTGTCAGCCAGGGCTTTGGCCAATGCGGCGGGTTCGGGCGTTGAAATCTTGCGATACGCGTCCAGGAACGCATCACCATAGAGGTCCGCGCGGCTGTCGATGAAGGGCTGCAGGCCGGCGAAAATCAAATGCCCGCCGAGGCCATATTCGTTCAGCACCGGCTGGCTGCTTACCGAGGCCGGCACGCGCCGCATCAGGGCCGTGAATTCCTCCCCGGTTTGCGCGGGATCCAACGGCGTCCGCAGGCGGGCAAACAGGGCCAGAACCGCGCAGAGGCTCGCGATGATGGCCAGCCGGCGCGGGCCGCGGCCGGTTGGCTCCGGCTCGTGCCGCAGGCGCAGCCCGACCGGTTCGGCCAGCAGCATGGCGCCGATCAGGCCCAGCAATTGCTCATTGCGCGCATGCATCAGTGTGCCGTGCAGAAGCGCCAGCAGCATGATCAGGCGGATGGGCGGGATCGTCACCGCGCCGGACAGGCCGGCCGCCAGGCCCGCCAGGATCACCAGCTCCACCGGTTGCGGGGAACCAAAGGAAATCGGCTGCCACTCCCCGATCAGTGCCAGGCTCTTCATGCCGACCATCTGGAAGGGGAAGAGGAGGCCGCCGATGGTGTCGGGGTTGAGGAGGGCGGTGGCCCAGGCGGCGGCGATGAAGCCGCCCCAGCGGGTGGCAACGCGCGGGCGGTCCGCGCCGGGTGCTAACAGCGCCTCGACCATGAAGGGGAAGGGCAGCAGTAGACCGATCATGAAACTGCCGTGCAGATTGACCCAGACGAGCATCGCGGACAGCAGCCACCAGGACGGCGCCCGCCCGGCGGCGCGGGCGCGCAATAGCCCGGCGCACCAGAGCACCAGGCAGGGCCAGGCCAGCAGATGCGGCCGCGCCAGCATCGACGGCGCGGCGTTCACCAGGGCGAAGACCAGGAACAGCACCGCGTAGATGCCCGGCAGATAGCACCGCAGATAACGGATCAGCACCGCCCCGGTCAGCCCCACGGCGGCGGCGGCCAGCTCCATCACCCCCTGCATGCCATTCAGGCGGAAGGCGAGGGCCATCAGCACCTCCGCCCCCCATTCATGCGCGAACCAGTGCCGCGCGCCGGCGGTATAGGAAAAGGGGTCGCTGTCGGGGATTGCGCGATGGTTGAGGATCCACTCGCCCGTCCGGATCTGCCACAACGTATCGCCGTCGTTCAGCAGTGCCGGCAGGAACATCACCAGCGCGAACAACACGCAGAATGTGATGAACGGGGCGTAGCCGGCGGGGCGGGCGGTCACGTCCCTCGCCCGGATACTGTCCGGCAGCCCCGCATCGTCAGTAGGTCTTGAAGATGCGGGTGATCTCGTCGGGGTCGTTGGTAACTGACAGCGCCAGCGCCAGCAGAATGCGCGCCTTCTGCGGATTGAGGTTATCGGCGATCAGGAAGCCGGCCTCACGCAGGGCTTTGCTGCGGAAGGTCCGCCCCGATCCGGCGCGGGTCGATTGCACCACGACGATCCCGGCCTCCACCGCTTCGCGCAGGGCGACCGCCTCATCCGGCGCGGTGAAGCCTGGCGCGAAGCCGGCCGAGACGATGCCCTTGGCGCCCGCGGCGATGAAAGCGCGCACGGCGGTGCCGTCACAGCCGGCATAGGCATAGGTCAGATCAACGCGGGGCAGGGCGTCGAGGTTGGACACGTCGAATTCGGTATCCGGCGCGCGGCGGCGCAGCGGCTGGCGGTAGAACGCGACCGCATCGCCGTCAGCATGGCCGAGGACCCCGAAATCCGGGCTGCGGAAAGTCTGCATGCGCAAAGTCGCGGATTTCGTGACTTCCCGCGCCGAATGGATTTCGTCGTTCAGCACCACCATCACGCCCATGCCACGGGCCTCGGGGCTGGCGGCGACGCGGATGGCGTTGATCAGGTTCATCCCCGCATCCGACGACACCGCGCTGGACGGGCGCTGCGATCCCACGACCACGATCGGGATGGAGACCTTGACCGTCAGGTTCAGGAACCAGGCGGTTTCCTCCAGCGTCGCGGTGCCATGGCCGATAACGATACCGGCGAGGTCCGGGTGGTCGATGACCAATTGGTGGCAGATCGCGACCAGCGACTTCCAGTCGGAAAAGCCAATCCGGGTGCTGGGGATGTTCTGATACCGAACGGGGATGACATCGGCCACCAGCGCGGTTTGCGGCCAATGCGCCAGGATCTCGTCGGCCTGCATCACATTGCCGGCGGCGCCGTAGTCCTGAATATCGAGCGGGCCGCGGCCGAGTGAGGCCATGGTGCCGCCGGTGCCGATGAAGGCGACTTTCGGGAGGCTCATGACAGCACGCCCGGCCGGAGAGCATGGAAATCCGTGTCGCGCTGATAGGCCTCGGCGGCCCGCAGGATACGGCCCTCCGCGAAGGGTCGGCCGGCGATTTGCAGGCCGATGGGGCAGCCATTGGGGTCGAAACCGCAGGGCACGCTGATGGCGGGCAGGCCGAGATAGTTGAACGGGCGGGTGTTGATCGACACCGCCAGGAAGGTGTGCTCGGTCCCGGGCGGGCCGTGATCGATATCGGTTGCCTGGAGCGTGGGCAGGTTGGTGGGGATGGTGGGGGTTACAAGCACGTCCACGGCACGAAAAACCTCATTGGCAAAGGCACGTAAAATCGGGCCGCGGCGGCTCAGCGCTTCGACATAATAGGGGGCTGGGATGGCATAGCCGGGATACATGCGGCTGCTGATATGCTGACCATAGGCCTGCGGATCGTCGCGCATCCATTGCGCGTGGATGGTCGCGGCTTCAACGCGGGAGACGATGCCGCCATAGGTTGCGACCGCATCCATCAGCGGCAGCGTCATGCGGATGATCGTCGCGCCGCGCGCGGCCAGAACGGCCAAAGCCTGCTCCATCGCCGCCAGCACCGGCGCCTCGACCCGGTCGAGGAAGAAGGTCGAAGGCACGCCAACCCGCAGCCCGCGCAGATCGCCATCAAGCCCGGCTTCATAATCGGGGACCGGTTCGCGCGCGCTGGTCGGGTCCATCGGGTCATGGCCGGCGATGATGGACATGATGCGGGCGCAGTCGCGGGCGGTGCGGCAGAGCGGGCCGACATTGTCATGGCTGAATGACAGCGGCATCGCGCCATAGCGCGACACCCGGCTTTGCGTCGGCTTGATCCCGCTGACGCCGCAGGCCGAGGCCGGCAACCGGATCGAGCCGCCGGTGTCCGAACCCAGAGCCGCGTATGTCATCCGCGCCGACACCGCGGCGCCGGAGCCGGAGGACGAACCGCCGGTGATGTAAGGCGGGTTCCACGGATTGTGGCAGTCGCCGAAGGTCTTGTTGTGGCCGGTCGGGTTCTGCGCGAACTCCGCCATGTTCAGGCCGCCGAAGACATAGGCGCCCTCGGCCGCCATGCGCGCGACGGCCGTCCCGGTGATGGTGGGGCGGAAGTCGCGACGCAGCGCCGAACCGGCGGTGCTTAGGCGTCCGGCCTGATAATACATGTCCTTGTGCGCCATCGGCACGCCATGCAGCCGGCCCAGCGGGCGCTTGTCGCGCACGGCATGATCCGCGGCCGCGGCATCGGCCTCGGCGGCTTCGCGCTCCAGCCAGATGGTGGCGTTCAGGACCGGGTTGGCCTTGTCGATATTGGCCCAGCAGGCATCGAGCAACTCGCGGGACGTCGCCTGTCCGGTGGCGACGGCGTCCGCCGCTTCGACCAGCGTGAGGTCAGCGAGGCCGGTCATACCGAGACCTCCTTCGTCGCCTGGAGCGCGGATTCGAAGCTGGAGGGTTCGTCTTCGAACACCAGCGTTCCGCGCAGCGCCTCAAACGCCTTGATGGTCAGAACCAAATCGGCGGCCATGCGGCGACCGGGTGCGTTGGGGGGGGGACGCCAAACCAGCGTTCGATCGTCATTTCCGTGGTGGCGGAAAAGTCATTCATGATAAGCCCAGCCTGCGCCGTTTCGCGCCCATCATGCCAGCGATTTCCGGTTTGCCCAGCCCTTTGTTTTTTTAATTTCGACTGGCCCGGCGGCAGGCCTGAATAAGATTGCGGTCTGGGCTGCCGGTTTCGCGCTCACAAGGCGATCAATTGCCAAACGGACAACCTTCTGCGTCTTGCAAAGAGGCGCATCATTGTGAAACCGGCCGCTGTGCCGTTATCGTGCGGAAAGGCCCGTGCGCCTTTCACCACAGTTCAGCGCATCTGCATGTCCCCATTATCTTACACTGGATCTTACACTGGCCAATTCATCCCGGGCGCCGCTCCAGCCGGGCCGCCCTTGGTGTTGCTGCATGGTTCCGGCGGCGGCGAGCATGATCTTGTCCCGGTGGCTGAGGAACTGGCGCCGGGATCACCCATCCTCGGCCTGCGGGGAACCGTCGCCACGGATGGGGGATATGCGTTCTTCCATCGCTTCCCGGATCGGTCGATCGATGAGGCTGACATTGGTACCCGCTGCCCGGTCCTGGCGGATTTCATTGAGGATGCCATGGCCCGAGGTAGCCTCTCTCGGGCACCCGTTGCCGTCGGTTTCTCAAATGGTGCCATCATGTCAGCGGCGCTGCTGCTGATTCGTCCCGGTCTTCTGGCAGGCGCCATTCTCTTTCGGCCGCTCTCACCTTTCGTTCAGGACCTGCCCACCCGTTTGGACGGCACGCCGGTTCTGATAATCGATGGTGAGAAGGACAGCCGGAGATTGCCGGGTGACGGCCTGCGGCTGGCTGAACGGTTGATCCGTGCCGGGGCAAGCGTGACGCATCATGTTCTGCCCGTTGGCCACGCGATGACATCCATGGATCGAAAGATCGCACGGGAATGGTTGGCAATGATGGCCTGACCGCCGGCCACCGATGGCGTCATGTCCCGATGCTGGTCAGCCGGGAAGCCCTGGGCCATACTCGAACCCGGATCAAGGGAGAGGGAGAGTCAGGTGCCGGTCGAAAAACAAGCCTATCGCGATGCCATGGCCCGTTTGGGCGCGGCTGTGAATGTGATCACCACCGATGGCCCCGCGGGCAAAGCGGGTTTCACCGCCTCGGCGGTCACCAGCGTGACCGACACCCCGCCGATCCTGCTTGTGTGCGCCAATCGGAAGAATGATTCTTACCCGGTTTTCATGAAGAACCAGGTCCTGTGCGTGAACACCCTGACCCCGGCGCAGGAAGAGCTGTCGCCGATCTTCGCCGGGATGACGGCGCATGCGGACGATCAGCGTTTCGACATGCATACATGGCATACGCTGGAAACCGGCTCCCCGGTTCTGGACGAGGCGGTGGCCGCCTTCGATTGCCGTATCACGCAGATTGTTGAATCGGGCACGCATGACGTGTTCTTCTGCTCGGTCGAAGCCGTGCGGACCGGTTCGGCGCATGAGGGGCTGATTTATTACGGCCGCGGCTATCACAAGGTCTCCGCCGGCTGAGGCGTTCGCCTCCGTCACACGCGGTTACAAATTACGTAAAATTGACAAAGCCCGGGCACCTTTAAGACACAATTACCCCTGACCATCCTTCCCGTCGGCACCGGTGTTCGGTGACGGCGGGATCGAGGAGGGCTCAGCGATGTGCATGGATGCCGCGGACGGATTGACGATGGCCGGGATGCTGGTGGATCCGTTGATTCAGATGATGATGCGCAGCGATGGCGTCAGCGATCGCGCCCATGCGGAATTATGGGATCGCGCCCGGGATGCGCTGGCGGCGCGGGCGGTGGTCGATGGCATGCGGGATGCGGCGCTGGCCCGCCGCTACCGGTTGCAGTTGGTGCATGGGTGAGGGCGGGGTTGTCCTGGCCGGCCGGATGAATAACGCACCGGCCGCCGTCGGCATGACGGGTTCGGGGCGCCCTTTCAAAGCGTCCGGTTCGCCCGGGCCAGCACGGCCTCGAACAGCACCTGGCAGCCGGCTTCCGCCTCCCCAGGCTCGATGCTTTCCGCCTCGTTGTGCGACAGGCCATCCTTGCAAGGCGTGAAAATCATCGCCGTCGGGATGTGCCGCGCCACATAGACCGCGTCGTGCCCGGCGCCGGAGACGATCTCCCGCGTCGGGTAGCCCAGCCGCGCCGCGCCCTGGCGCACCAGATCGACGCACGCCGCGTCAAACGGCTGGGCTGGAATTTTGAACAGCGTCGTCAGTTCCAACTTCACGCCGCAATCGCGGGCGATAAACCCGGCCTCGCGGGGGAATTGCGCGTCCAGGCGGGCCACTTCAGCCTCGTCCGGGTGGCGGAATTCGACCGAGAACCGGACTTCCCCGGGGATCACGTTACGGCTGTTGGGGGACACCAGCAGTTGCCCCACCGTGCCGCGCCCGTCCTCTCCCCGGGCGCGCATCATGCGATCCACCAGGTCGAT
>CAIUPC010000060.1 GCA_903900905.1 uncultured Acetobacteraceae bacterium | reverse complement strand
GATCGCGACGACCGTTGCCAAAATTGGGGGCGTGTCGGTAACGCTTGGCGGCGCTCTCACCACGGTCGGCGCGAACACCTTGTCTCTGACCACCACGGCCAATACCGCGCTGACGCTGCCGACCACTGGCACGCTTTCGACCATCACGGCTGTGAATGCCGGCTCTGGCATGTCCGGCGGCGGTTCGTCTGGAGCCGTGACCTTGACCAATGCCGGCGTGACATCAGCGGTGGCCGGGACTGGCATTGGTGTGTCCGGCGCGACCGGGGCGGTCACGATCACCAATTCGGGCGTGACCTCGGTGATTGCGGGATCGGGAATCAGCGTATCTGGCGCGACCGGAGACGTAACAGTTACTGCGACTGGCGGGGCTGGCGTGACGACGTTCAATTCGCGATCTGGGGCGGTGACGCTGACGACGGCAGATGTCGGCACGGCGATGGCGGGGATTGCGGTAGGTGCGGTGGGGTCAATGATTTTTGCTGGCAACACTAGCTCATCGACAATCGCGAAGGGCGCAACTATTGCTGGGTCAAGCCTCCAGGGGGCTAGTATGTCATATTCCCCGTTGAGCATTGGAATTGATGGGGTCGCGCTATCTGGCACTTGGCGAAACATGGGCGGACCGGTGGCCGGAGTTTCAGGCGGCGGATGCTGCTCGTTTTCGAGAGGCTTCGGCTTCTTTCTGAGGACTGTATAATGGCTGAATTGACGTTCGTCGGCTTTTCCGATGCGGTGTTCTCCGATCCGCAAGGACGGACCATCACATGCAATCTGGTTCTCCCGTCCGGTTCGGTTGTGCCGTTCACGGCGTCTCTGGACGACATAGAACCCCATGGTGCAATTATGCACGCGGAATTGCTGGCCGCTGGAAATGTCGCGCCCTATCGCGTGGTGACCAATCAGCCGCCGCCGAGTTCACCTCTGTCCGCGCCAAGGCGGGTCGAATGAGCGAGCCAATCGCAGAGCCGTGGTCGGTTGGGGACAGCGCGATGCCGCGGCGCGGTATGATCTATCGTTTCAGCCAGGCCGGCGACGCCCTGCCGATGCACTCTCATGACCGATCTTCGGTGCATACGACCATGGTGCTGAAGGGTTCGATCGTAATGAATGGACCCGGCAGGGATGGAAAAGAAGGGTGGATGGATGAAGGGGGAGCCGGTGCATTTTTTGTGTTCGAGATCGGGCAAGAGCATCGCATCACGGCGCTGGAGGCCGGCACGGTCATTTTGAACGAGCTGATTTACCCCATGGGTGACCTGTGACGAAACCATTCCTTCTCACTTTTCAGCCTGGCATTGATCGGGATGGAACGGCGTTCGATTCTGGCCGCTATCTTGACGGGCTGTGGTGCCGCTGGCGCCTGAAGCGCCCTCGCAAAATGGGTGGGTTCAAGCAGATCACGAACAGGATCAACAATATTCCGCGCCGGGTTCATTGTTTTTACCAGAACGGCCTGACGTACGTGCATGTCGGAACACCGTCCGGAATTCAGCAGGTCGTCATCGACTCAGACGGCAATCTGGTGTCGATCAACGATCGGACGCCGGCCACCTTTGTCGCTGGATCGGATGTCGGTTTCACGATGGATGCGATCTTCGATACGACGAGTTCGGTCGTGCAGATCGTCTTGCATGCCGTGGCAGACGTATCTGATACCTCGACCAACGTGAAGACGATCCCCTTCCTGGGTCAGATCGACGCCCCCGATATTTTGCTTCCATTCAGCGACCCCGGCGCCCCAGGCCCTGGCGTTTATACGCAGCCATCGGTCTCTGGTGGGGTTGT
>CAIUPC010000059.1 GCA_903900905.1 uncultured Acetobacteraceae bacterium | reverse complement strand
CCTCACGTCATCCCCGGGCTGGTCCCGGGGATCACTCGCGGCAGGCACGCGCGAAATTGTGCGGGTCCTGGTCCCCGGGACAAGCCCGGGGATGACGCGTGGGGCCAGCCATCACCCCAATTCGCCCACCGGGAGGCTTCACCCGATCGCCCTGCGCCACGCGTCTGACTGAAGCGGACCCGCCCACCCCATCGATTACCGGATCATGAGCAAGCTTTAACCCACATGACGGCCGTTTAACCGTCCCGCATGGTCAACGTTCATCCGGCCCGCGGCATCCTGCGCTTTGTCAAACCCGCAGCCCTTTCGGGCTTCGACCCCACGGCCCGAAAGGGCTTCGACAAGGAGGATCCGCATGACCCCGACCCGCACCCGTCTCGCCTCGCATCGCGCCGCTCTGGCGGCCGCGCTGTTGGCCGGCACCGCCCTCGCTGGTCTGGCCCCTGGCTTTACAGCCCCCGCCTTCGCCGCCCCGGCCGAACCCGGCACCGCCGTGAACGCCCCGGCCGTGACGCAACCCGCGAAACCGCTCGCCGACTTCTCGGGCCTCGTCGCCCAGGTGAAGCCGGCCGTCGTCTCCATCACCACCCGCTTCAAGGCGACGCCCGCCGCTTTGGAGGGCGCGCCCCAGTTCGGCCCGCAAGGCCTGCCATTCCCCTTCAGCCAGATGTTCCCGCAGATGCAGCCGCACGGCGGCCCCCGCGGCGGCGAGCAGCAGCCAGGCGGCGAAGCCCGCGGCTCCGGCTTCATCATCGATGCCGAGGGCACCATCGTGACCAACAACCACGTGGTGAAGGACGCGACCAAGGTCACCGTCACGCTGGATGATGGGACGGAGTTGCAGGCCAAGGTTATCGGCCGCGATTCGCGCACCGATATCGCCGTCCTCAAAGTCACGGCCAACCGCAAGCTGCCTTTTATTGAGCTCGGCCAGTCCCGCGACGTGCGGCCAGGGGAGTGGGTGGTGGCCATGGGCAACCCCTTCGGCCTTGGCGGCTCCGTCACCGCCGGCATCGTCTCCGCCGTCAGCCGCGATATCGGCTCCGGCCCCTATGACCAGTTCATCCAGATCGACGCGCCGATCAATCACGGCAATTCCGGTGGGCCGCTGTTTACGCAGGATGGCAAGGTCATCGGCATGAACACCGCCATCTACTCCCCCTCCGGCGGCTCGGTCGGCATTGGTTTCGCCATCCCCTCGGATCAGATCCGTCTGATCAGCGCGCAGTTGCAGAAGGATGGCCAGGTCACCCGCGGCTATATCGGGGTGGAGGCGCAGGTCCTGACCGGCGCGACCGCCAAGGCCCTGCGTGTGCCGGAGAATGCCGGCGCCCTGCTGGCCGGTGTCCGCCCCAACGGCCCCGCCGCCGAAGCCGGGCTGGAGCCTGGCGACATCATCCAGGCCGTGAACGGTCAGAAGATCGCCAATCCCAAGGAGCTCGCGCTCAACATCGCCGCCGTTCCGCCCGGCAAGCCGGCGAAACTCGATGTCCTGCATGACGGCAAGGTCAAAGAGGTCACCCTGAAAGTCGGCCAATTGCCCGACGATCGTGTGGCGGAGAGTGATCGCGGCCCTGGCGACGCCTCGGGCCCGAAAATCGGCCTGCAACTGGCCCCCCTGTCGCCCGAGCTGCGCGGCCAGCTCGACGTGCCCGATGGCGCCAAAGGCGCGGTCGTGCGCGGGGTCGAGCCGGGTTCAGCAGCGCAACAGGCCGGTCTCCGCCCTGGCGACGTGATCCTGTCCGTCGGCGGCCAGAAAACCCCCGCGCCGGAGGATGTGGTCAAAGCCGTCCGTGCTGCCGCGACAGCCAAGGATCCGGCGGTCGCGCTGCGCATCCTGCGCAACGGCAATCCCGCCTTCGTCGCGGTGGCGCTCGAGCGGGCGGAGGCCGAGGGCTGATCCATAGCGCGAGGACCATACAAGCGGAGAGGCGGGAAGTCCTCTGCGCATTGAATGAGAGGGAGGCGATCTCCTTGACCCGTCATCGCCGGGGCAAGCCCCGTAGGCGCTAACAGAGTG
>CAIUPC010000058.1 GCA_903900905.1 uncultured Acetobacteraceae bacterium | reverse complement strand
GTCCCGGGGACCAATCGCGGCACTGTTGGAAACCCTGGTCCCCGGGACAAGCCCGGGGATGACGGTTTTTGCCGCCATCTCGCACTATTTTAGCGCCCCTGGTCTCAAGCCCGGGGATGACGGGTTTTTCACCATGGGCGAATGTTCAGGCTGGTTGGCAATAGCTAAATGATTGCTCATGAAGCCTCCATCCCCAGGGATGGCCGTCATCTGTATCCTTTGCGCATCTACTACGAGGACACCGATGCCGGCGGGATCGTCTATCACGCCAACTATCTGCGCTTCGCCGAACGGGCGCGGACCGAAGCCCTGCGCGATATGGGAATCCCGCATGCGGAGATGGTCGGGCAGTTTGGCCTGATGTTCGTGGTGCGGCGCATCGAAGTCGATTATCAGCGTGCCGCGCGGCTCGACGATTCGCTGACGGTGGTCACCGAATCGGTGGAAGTCGGCGGGGCCTCGGTGGTACTGCGCCAGGACGTGCGCGGCGCCGCGGGTTCCTGCGCGGTGCTGACGGTGCGGCTGGCCTGCGTCTCGACCGGGGCAGGCGGAAACAAACCAGGACGGATACCGCCCCGCTGGCGTGCCGCGCTGACCGCGATGCGCGACGCCAGACCATCGGGGCAGGCGAACGATACGCGCGCCGCTGCGGACAGCGGCCTGTAGGGGGTAGCAGTGGATCGGGCAGTTGACGCGGTAAACCTGGCTTCAGCGGGCGGTGAGATCTCCCTCGTGGGTCTCTTCCTGCAGGCCGATATCGTCGTAAAAATCGTCATGCTCGGCCTCATCGGCGCCAGCGTCTGGGTCTGGGCGGTCGTGTTCGAGAAATGGACCAGCCTGCGCCGCGTCGGCGCGGCCGCGGACGGGTTCGAAGACCGGTTCTGGTCCGGGGTCAGCCTTGACGAATTGTATGAGGAAGAAGGCACCCAGCCCAGCCATCCCATGGCCGCCGTGTTCGGCGCCGCGATGAACGAATGGCGCCGCTCCCTCCGTGTCGCCGGGGCCGCGATCTCTCATACCAACGTCCGTGACCGGATCGACCGCGCCATCACCGTCAGCATCCAGCGGGAGATGGACCGTCTGGAACGTTGGATGGTCTTCCTGGCCTCCGTCGGCGCGACGGCCCCGTTCGTTGGGCTGTTCGGCACCGTCTGGGGCATCATGCGCAGCTTTTCCGCCATCGCGGCGATGCACAACACCAACCTCGCCGTCGTCGCCCCTGGCATCGCGGAGGCCTTGTTCGCCACCGCCATCGGCCTGGTCGCGGCCATTCCCGCGGTGCTCGCCTACAACAAGATCAGCACCGACCTCACCCGTTTCGCGACCCGGCTCGAATCCTTCGGCAGCGAATTCAGCGCGATCCTGTCGCGCCAGAGCGAAGAGCGGGCCTGATCCATGGCAGCCCCCCTCCTCGGCGGACGCGGCGGCAGGCGGGCCCGGTATCGCCCGCTGGCGGAGATCAACGTCACCCCGCTGGTCGACGTGATGCTCGTGCTCCTGATCATTTTCATGGTGACGGCGCCGCTGATGACCTCCGGCGTCCCCGTCGATCTGCCCAAGGCCAATGCGCAGCCGATCAACAATGACAGTGAGCCGCTGACGGTATCGCTGAACGCGCAGGGCAAGATTTTCCTGCAGGAGCAGGAGGTTTCCGCCGACGACCTCGTCACGAAGCTGCAAGCCCTCGCCCAGAACAAAGCCGATCGGCGGATTTTCGTGCGCGGTGACAAAGAACTTGCCTATGGCAAGATCATGTCGGTGATGGGCACGATTTCGCAGGGCGGCTTCACCAAGGTCGCGCTGCTCGCCGATGGCAGCCCCTCCGGGTCCGCCGCGAAACCGGGCATCGGCAAGACACCCGCGGCAACACCCCCCTCTGGCCGGCCGAAGGCCGGCTGACCGCCGCCATGTTGCAACAGGTGCTGCGCGGCGTAACCGGGCGCGGCGCGCGGCGGGAGCCGATGGACCCCGTGCTGCGGCGGAGCGGCCTGATCTCGCTCGGCCTGCATGCGGCTGTGGTCATCGTGATGCTGGTGCATCTCGAACTGTCGCGGAAACCGGATAAGGAACCGGAAGAGCAGGCCGTCGCGGTCGTGTTCGAGGGTACGGCCGCGGCCTCGATGAAGGCCCCGAACGCAGCCACGGTGCCAGCCCCGTCGCGTGAAACCGCTCCGCCGGCCCCGCCGGTGACGACGCCGCCCAAGCCGCAGCCGACGGAGACGGCGCCACCCCCGCCGCCGCCACCACCGCCCCCGCCGCAAACACCGACGCCGCCGTCACCGCCGACGGTGACGCCGCCCGCCCCCACGCCGCCGCCGCCCACGCCGGAGCCGGACCCCTTGCCGCTGCCGCCGCCCCCGCCGGCGCCGCCGACACCACCGCAGCCGACACCACCCAAGCCGGAGCTGCCGTTACCCGTGCCGCCCCCGCCGGTGCCGCCGCCCCCGAGCCCGCCCAGCACGACATCGCAGCCGAACATCACCAAGAATCCGGCCCCGAACAGTGAGGCGCTGGACAACACGCTGGAAAAGCTGCGGCAGTTGTCCAAGCAGAACCAGCCGCCCAAGGCGCGGCCGAACCCGGCCGCGGGTGGCGCACCCCAGGGGGGCGGCAACCCGAACGGCAATGACACCGCCGCTTTGTCCGCCGCCCAGCGCGGCGCGATCGGGGAGCATGTGCGCGAATGCTGGACCAAGGATGCCGGCGCGCTGGATGGCGACAAGCAGCGGGTCATGCTGACCGTCACGACCGATGGTGCCGGCGTGGCCCGTAAAGTGGAGGTTGCCGGCGACGATTTGGGGCGCATGAGCGATCCGCGGTTCCGTGCCTTCGCCGAGCGTGCGATACGGGCGGTGATGGATGTGCGATGCGCCAACCTGCCATTGCCCGGTGAGATGCTGGGCAAGAATAACGTTCTGACTTTCCGGTTTAGCCCGTGATGCGAACATCGCGGCCGCGGTTGCACCGCGACCGCCAGATATGGAAAACAGAGGCATGATTTATCTCCCGACTCCAAGCCTCCGCCGCCGCGACCTGCTGGCTGGCGCTGCCGGTTCCCTGCTCGCGGCGACCGTTCCGGCCGCTGTTCACGCCCAGCCACTGCCTGCCCCCGGTGGCGCGGGCGGTCAGAGCGCGGTGATCGATGTCTCCCGCGCCCGGGTAGAGCCGATCCCGATCGCGATACCGGATTTGGGCGGGGATGGGCCTTCGGGTCAGTTGGGGCGCGACATCGCGGGTGTGATCAACGCCGATTTGGCGCGGTCGGGCCTGTTCCGCGTGGTCGATCCGGCGGCGTATATCCAGTCCGGGCCGTCGCGGGGCGATACGCCCAACTTCCAGAACTGGCGCCCGACCGGGGCGCAGGCGCTGGTGACGGGCAAGGCGGATGTGCAGGGCGGCGGCAATATCCGCATCGAGTTCCGGCTGTGGGACATTCTGCCGCAGGCGCAGATTCAGGGCACCGCCTACACCACCACCCAAAGCAACTGGCGCCGCATCGCGCATATCATGGCGGATGTGATCTATGAGCGGCTGCTGGGTGAGAAAGGCTATTTCGACACCCGCGTCGTCTATATCGGCGCGACCGGGCCGCGCGACCGCCGCACCAAGCGGCTGGCGATCATGGACCAGGACAGCGAAAATAACCGCTTCCTGACGGATGGCTCCTGGCTGGTGCTGACGCCGCGGTTCCATCCGACGCGGGACCAGATCGCGTTCATGAGCTACGCCAATAATCGCCCGCGGGTTTATCTGTTTGACCTGACCAGTGGCCGCCAGACGGTCCTGGGCGACTTTAACGGCATGACCTTCGCCCCGCGTTTCGCCCCTGATGGCGGCGCGGTGGTGATGGCGGTGGCGAATGGCGGCGGCTCCGACATCGTTGCGACCGATCTGGGCGGGCATGGCGCACGCAAACTGACGGATTCCGGGGCAATCGACGTCAGCCCCTGCTTCAGCCCGGATGGCACGAAGATCGCGTTCGCCTCCGACCGGGGTGGGGATCAGCAAATTTACGTGATGGGATCGGGTGGCGGCGCGGCGCAGCGGATCAGCTTCGGGTCCGGGCGTTATGCAACGCCTGTGTGGTCGCCGCGCGGCGATTTGATCGCGTTCACCCGCTATGGCGGCGACGAGAGCGATTTCTCCATCGGTGTGATGCATCCGGATGGGTCGGGGGAGCGGCTGCTGTCATCGGGTTGGCTGGTTGAGGGCCCGACATTTGCCCCGAACGGCCGTGTTTTGATGTTCTGGCGCGAAACCCGTGGCCGGGACGCGCGCGGGACGGGCTTCTCCTCACGTTTGGTATCGGTGGACATCACCGGGTTCAACGAGCGTGTCGCGGCGACGCCGACGGATGCTTCGGACCCCGCCTGGTCGCCTCTGCCGGCCTAACAGGCACTCTTGACTGGTATCGTTCCCGGGCATGGAAGCCATGTGTTAAATTGAATGGCGCAAGAGCTTGACCGAAAAGGGCAAAACACGCTAAGCGCGGCGTCGGAACAAGGTGGACCTTCGTGGTGCTGCCCCAATTCGACTAACCATTCAGTGGCCCCCCATCCAGGGACGAAAAAAAGATGAACATCAAGATCCTCGGCGCCGTCGCCGCCGTCGCCCTGCTGGCGGCGTGCGCTGACCAGACCAAGACCGATGCCACCGGCACGGGCACCGCGCACAGCATTGTCCCGGGCAGCCAGGAAGACCTGGTCGCCAATGTCGGCGATCGCGTTTTCTACGACCTGAACAAGTCCGCGCTGCGCGCTGACGGCAAGGCGACCCTGGACAAGCAGGCCGCCTGGCTGAAGCAGTATGCCAGCAACAACGTCCAGATCGCCGGCAACTGCGACGAACGTGGCACGACCGAGTACAACCTGGCCCTCGGCCAGCGTCGTGCGAACGCCGCCGCCTCCTACCTGAAGGCCAAGGGCGTGGCCGTGGCTCGTATGACCACGATCAGCTACGGCAAGGATCGCCCGACCGCCATGGGCTCGAACGAGCAGGCCTGGGCCCAGAACCGCAACGCGACCACCTCGGTCCGTTGATCCCGCGCCTACGGGCCGGTTTTGACAATCTGATTGGAACCGGCGGCCACAGGGTCGCCGGTTCTTTTTTGTACGCGACCCCTTAGATCAGGATGACCGCTGACAGACGCGGTCATCCTGCCCTAAGCTCTTGTCTTATCGCGGGATTCAGACCTTTGGGTGATTCCACCTGCGGTCATCCCGCTCCAGCACGTCCCGGAGTGGCCGCATGCGGTTGTCATCGATCCAAGCGTTCGCACTGGCTGCCGCCCTGGCAGTCGCTGGCACGGCCCTGCCGGGGACGGCGCGGGCCCAGGCGGAAACCCGCGAAGGCATCGCGCTGCAGAACCAAATCTATCAGCTGCGGCAGGAGGTCATGGGCCTGCGCGATCAACTCGCCCGCGGCGGTGCGCCCGCCGGACGTCCCGGCACGGCCCCCTCGTCGCAGACCAATGACATGGTCGCGCAGTTACTGACCCGTGTGGACGCGTTGGAGGATCAGCTGCGCCAACTGCGCGGCCATATCGATGAGGTCCAATACCAGAGCCAGCGGCAGGCCGCGGATCTCGGCAAGCGGATCGACGATCTCGCGTTTCAGGTTAACCCCCAGGGCGGCGCCCCGGCCGTGCCGGGTGGCGGCGTGCAGCCGGCCAACCCACCGGTTCCCGGCGGCCCGATCCCGCTGACCCCGCCACTGGCCGGTCCAAAAGTCCGCACCCCGGAAGTCGCGATGCAGGAGGGCAATGCCGCCCTCGCACGCCGCGATTACCCCGCCGCCGAGGCCGCGGCGCGGGAGGTGCTGGCCGCGAAGACATCGCCACGTGCTTATGATGGCCAATTGCTGCTCGCGCAGTCGTTGTTCGGCCAGCGGCTGTACTCTGAAGCGGCGATTGCCTATGACGACACCTACAAGCGGTCCCGCAAGGGTGCGCACGCGCAGGACGCGCTGGTGGGCCTGGCGAATTCGCTGACCGGTATCAACGAGAAGAAGGCCGCCTGCGGCACGCTGGATAAGTTGCGGGCGGAATTCCCGCTTGTGCGCCCCGACCTGCGCGACAGCGTCGCGGCGGCGGCGCAGCGGGCCGGGTGCCACTAACGCGCCCTGACCGGCCCCATGATGTCGCGGCGTCAGACGCGCTGCTAAGTGATACATTCGCCGCCGCGATGGCGGCATCCGGGCCGTTCGAACCGCGGCCAAGCCTCGCCGTCGCGGTGTCCGGCGGGGCCGACAGTATGTGCCTGGCCGTTCTGGCGCGGGACTGGGTCCTCGCGCGAGGCGGGTCCTTGCTGGCCCTGGTGGTCGACCATGGTTTGCGGGCGGAGTCAGCCGACGAAGCCGCGCTGACCCTGTCCCGCCTGACAACATTGCGCATTCCAGCACGCCAACTGACCGTGATCGGCCTTTCACGCGGGGCCGGGCTGGCGGCGCGCGCCCGGGCTGCCCGGTATGAGGTGCTGCTGCAGGCCTGTGCCGATGCGGGACGACTGCATTTGCTCCTCGGGCATCATGCGGCCGATCAGGCTGAGACTTTGATGATCCGTGTCTTGAGCGGGAGCGGCGGGCGCGGCCTCGCTGGCATGCCGGCTGTGCACGAGGCCGCCACCGTGCGGTTGCTGCGCCCCTTGTTAGCGGTCCCACCGGCGGTGTTGCGCGCGTTTCTGACCGATGCCGGGGTGCCATGGGTGGAGGACCCGTCGAACGCGGATCGGCGGGCATTGCGCCCGCGCATTCGTTCTCTGCGGGACAACGATGCAGGGGGGACAAAGACCCTGGCCGAGGCCGCCAATGCCGCGGGACGGCACCGCGCCGTGGGCGATTTGGCGATCGGGCGGGTGCTGGCGGAACGGGTTGTCATGCGGCCGGAAGGGTTCGCGATCCTGTCACCAGGCGCCATCGCGCCGGAGGCCCTCGCCGCGCTGATCAGGACCGTCGCTGGCGCCGATTTCGCGCCCGGCACCGGACAGCTTGCCACAATGGCCGCGGATCCTGGCCCTTGCACTGTGTGGGGTGTCCGCATCCTGCCGGCCGGGCGGCTGGGGCGGGGATGGCTGGTGGTGCGGGAAGCCGCTGCCATCGGTGATGCGGTGGAGGCCCGCCACGGCGTGATCTGGGATGGGCGGTTCCGGCTCCATGCCGCCCACGCCCCGCTCGAAGGACTGACAATCGGGGCCTTGGGGGACGATGCCCGCGCAATCCGGCGGCGGCCCGGCCTGCCGGTAGCGGTGCTGCGCACGCTGCCGGCGCTGCGACGTGGCAATGTCCTGGTAGCGGTGCCGCATCTGGATTATCCTGATTTTTCGGCGTTTCAGGGGGTGCGGCTGGTGTTCAACCCGCCCCATCCCCTCGCAAGCGCGCCTTTTTTGCCCGCATGAAGACTGTTTCATCTGTCTTAACGGCGGGAAGGGGATGCGGGCGATGGATCGACACCCTATGTTGACGTTGTGGGCTGCCGATGGATCATGTCCGTCGCGGGTCAGGCATGGCGAGTTCTCGCCCTACAAAGTGAGCGAAGTCAGATGAGCAATTTCGGCCGTAACCTGGCGCTGTGGGTGATCATCGCCCTCCTGCTGGTGGTGCTGTTCAACCTGTTCCAGCCGAATGTCTCGCATACGAGCGCGATGCAGGTCGCCTATTCGGACTTCATCGCCGACGTCAATGGCGGACGGGTCCGCGACGTCGTGATTCAGGGCCGCACCGTAACCGGGCAGCTGAACGATGGCCGCGCCTTCCAGACCTATACGCCGGAAGATCCCTCGCTGGTCAAAACCCTGACCGACAAGAACATCCGGGTGATCGCCAAGCCGGAAGACAGCGATGTCAATCCGCTGCTGCACTACCTGCTCTCGTGGCTGCCGATGCTGCTGCTGATCGGTGTCTGGGTGTTCTTCATGCGCCAGATGCAGGGCGGCGGTGGGCGTGCGATGGGGTTCGGGAAGTCCCGCGCCCGATTGCTGACCGAAAAACAGGGCCGCGTGACCTTCGAAGACGTCGCGGGCATCGACGAAGCCAAAAGCGAATTGCAGGAAATCGTCGAGTATCTGAAGGACCCCGGCAAGTTCCAGCGCCTCGGCGGTAAGATCCCCAAGGGCTGTCTGCTCGTAGGCCCGCCCGGCACCGGTAAGACCCTGCTCGCCCGCGCCATCGCCGGTGAAGCGAATGTGCCGTTCTTCACGATCTCTGGCTCCGACTTCGTGGAGATGTTCGTGGGTGTCGGTGCGTCCCGCGTGCGTGACATGTTCGAACAGGGCAAGAAGAACGCCCCTTGCATTATCTTCATCGACGAAATCGACGCCGTCGGCCGCCATCGCGGTGCCGGCCTGGGCGGCGGCAATGACGAGCGGGAGCAGACCCTGAACCAGATGCTCGTGGAGATGGACGGGTTTGAATCCAATGAGGGCGTGATCCTGGTCGCCGCCACCAACCGTCCGGACGTGCTGGACCCCGCGCTGCTGCGCCCCGGCCGGTTCGACCGCCAGGTGGTGGTGCCCAATCCCGACATGACCGGGCGGGAGAAGATCCTGCGCGTCCACATGAAGAAGGTGCCGCTGGCGTCCGACGTCGATCCGAAGACCATTGCACGCGGCACGCCCGGCTTCTCCGGCGCCGATCTCGCCAACCTTGTGAACGAAGCGGCGCTGTACGCAGCGCGGATTGGCAAGCGCGTGGTCGCGATGGCCGAGTTCGAATTCGCCAAAGACAAGGTGATGATGGGCCCGGAGCGCCGCTCGCACGTCATGTCAGAGGCTGATACCCGCATGACCGCCTATCATGAGGCCGGCCACGCGTTGTGCGGCATGTATGAGCCGGAATGCGACCCCGTTCATAAGGCGACGATCATCCCGCGCGGCCGCTCGCTGGGCATGGTGATGCCGCTGCCGGAAGGCGACCGGGACTCGCTGTCGAAGTCCAAGATCCTGGGCGATCTGGCGATGTATCTGGGTGGGCGCGCGGCGGAGGAAGTCATCTTCGGCTCCGATAAAGTGTCCACCGGCGCCTCGCAGGACATCAAGATGGCCACCGACATGGCGCGCCGGATGGTGACCGAATGGGGCATGTCGGAGAAGCTTGGCCTGGTGGCCTATCGTGATAACGGCCAGGAAGTGTTCCTCGGTCACTCCGTGACGCAGAACAAGAACGTGTCGGAAGCGACGGCGCGCGAAATCGATTCCGAAATCCGAGCCATCATCGACCGCGCCTATGTCCGGGCGGTCAGCATCCTGCGCGACAATGTCGAAGAGCTGCACCGTCTCGCGCGCGGCCTGCTGGAATACGAAACCCTCAATGGCGCGGAAATCCGGACCGTGCTGCGTGGGGAACCGCTGATCCGCAAAGTGGTCGATGAGCCGGCGCCGGAAAATCGCCGGGCCTCCGTGCCCACCGCCGGGCGCCCCTTCGCGCCGCCGCCGGCAGGCGGGGCCGCGCCGGCACCGCAGCCGGGCTAATTGTTGCCGCGGGTTGTTTCATGGGCCGGGCTCACGCTCGGCCCATCGCGCGTGATGGGCATCCTGAACGTCACCCCTGACAGTTTCAGCGACGGCGGCACCCATCCCACGACCGAAGCCGCTGTCGCCGCCGCCCTGACAATGGCCGCCGCGGGGGCCGATATCATCGATGTCGGTGGGGAGAGCACCCGGCCGGGCGCACCGGTCGTCCCGCCGGAGATCGAACAATTCCGCGTGATCCCGGTCATCCGGGCTTTGGCCGAACGCGGTGTGATCGTGTCGGTCGACACCAGAAATGCCAGCACCATGGCCGCCGCGCTCGATGCCGGGGCGGTGATCGTCAACGATGTCAGCGCGTTCGGCTACGACCCCGCAGCCGCCGCTGTGGTCGCGGAACGCGGTTGCCCGGTGGTTCTGATGCACATGCGGGGCACACCCGCCACGATGCGTGACCGCGCCGTTTACGACGACATCGGGGCTGAGGTCACGGCGGAACTATCCGCCAGCGTCGCCTTGGCGCTTCGTGCGGGCATTCGGCGAGAAGCCATTGTTCTTGATCCCGGCATCGGTTTCGCGAAAACCGCGGCGCAGTCGATGGCGGTGCTGCGGGCCTTGCCCCGGCTGTCCGAACTGGGTTTCCCCTTGATGGCCGGCGTGTCCCGCAAGTCATTTATAGGCGCGGTCGCCAACGAGCCGGATGCCACACGCCGTCTGCCGGGCTCCCTGGCCGCGGGTCTGTTCGCACTGTCCCAGGGGGCCATGATCCTGCGCGTCCATGACGTCGCGGAGACGGTGCAGGCCATCCGGGTTTGGCACGCTTTGCAACCGATTAGCGGCTTCCATAACGCCCCACTGGCGGGGTAAACCAGGGCTCTCGCCTATCACGGGATTCGGATGACACAAAAACGACGCCTGTTCGGTACCGACGGCATCCGCGGCAAAGCGAACACCGATCCGATGACGGCCGACATCGCGCTGCGCCTGGGCCAGGCGGCGGGTCTGCTGTTCACCTATGGCGCACACCGGCACCGTGTCGTTATCGGCAAGGACACCCGCCTGTCCGGCTATTTGATCGAGCCGGCTTTGACCGCCGGCTTCATCAGTGCGGGCATGGACGTGACCCTGCTGGGGCCGCTGCCGACCCCGGCGATCGCGATGCTGACGCGCAGTTTGCGGGCGGATCTGGGGGTGATGATCTCGGCGTCGCATAATTCGTATGAAGATAACGGCATCAAGCTGTTCGGCCCGGACGGCACCAAGCTCTCCGATGAGCGCGAGATCGAAATCGAAGCCTTGATGGAAGGCGGGTTTCATGACCGCCTCGCCAGCTCGGCCAAGCTGGGCCGCGCCTCGCGGCTGGACGATGCCGCCGGGCGTTATATTGAAGCAGCGAAAGCCAGCTTCCCGCGCGGCCTGCGCCTGGATGGGTTGAAGATCGTGATCGACTGTGCCAATGGCGCCGGGTACCGGGTCGCCCCATCCGTGCTGTGGGAACTCGGCGCCACGGTCATACCCGTCGGTGTCACCCCGGACGGTTTCAATATCAATCGCGGCTGCGGCTCCACCGTGCCGGCCTTCCTGTCCTCGCAGGTGCTGGAACACGGCGCCCATATCGGCATCGCCCTCGATGGCGACGCCGATCGGCTGATCGTGGCCGATGAATTGGGGGAGGTCGTGGATGGCGACCAGATCCTGGGTCTGATCGCCCGTTCCTGGCTCGCCGCCGGGCAGCTGCGTTCAGGTAGTATCGTCGCCACGGTGATGTCGAATCTGGGGTTGGAGCGGTTTCTCGAAAGCTGGGGCCTCGGCCTGCTGCGCACCAAAGTCGGCGACCGTTATGTGGCCGAGAAGATGCGCGAAACCGGTGCCAATTTGGGGGGAGAGCAGTCCGGCCACGTCATCATGTCCGACTTCGCCACCACCGGGGACGGGCTGCTGGCGGCGTTGCAGGTGCTGGCGGTGATCGTCGAGCAGGACCGCCCGGCCTCCGAAGTCTGCAAAGTCTTCGAACGCCTGCCGCAGCGGCTGAAAAATGTGCGGTTCACGGGACGATCGCCGTTGCTCGATCCGTCGGTGAAGCGCGATATCGCGGCGGCCACGGCCCGGCTGTCGGGTACGGGACGCATCCTGATCCGCGAGAGCGGCACCGAGCCCCTGGTCCGGGTGATGGCGGAAGGCGAAAACGAAGCCTTGGTGGCAGAGGTGGTGGATTGGCTCTGTGCCTCCGTCGCCGCCGCCGAACGCGGCAAGGCCGCCTGATGCGCGGCCGGGTTTTGGTCATCGCCGGTTCCGATTCCGGCGGCGGGGCCGGTATTCAGGCCGATATCAAGGCGATCACCGCCTTGGAGGGCTTCGCCGCCACCGCGCTGACGGCCCTGACCGCACAGAACACCAAAGGCGTGTTCGGGGTGCACCCGGTGCCGCCCGCCTTCATCCGCCAGCAGATCGCGGTGGTGATGGAGGATATCGGCGCCGATGTGATCAAGACCGGCATGCTCGGCGATGTCGCGACGATAGAGGCCGTGTGCGCCGCACTGGCCGACTACGCGCCCGGCGTGCCGCTGGTTCTGGACCCCGTGATGGTGGCCAAGGGCGGGCATGCGCTGCTGGCCGATGACGCAGTGGGCGTGATGCGCCGCCGCCTGTTGCCGCTGGCAACCGTCATCACCCCAAATCTGCCGGAAGCTGAAGCATTATCCGGCATGACGATCGCAACCGTCGCTGATATGCGGGTCGCGGCCAGCGTGCTGCTGGCGCTTGGCGTGCCGGCGGTGCTGCTCAAGGGCGGGCATCTGGCCGGGGACGAACTGGTCGATCTGCTGGCGACCCCGGCTGGGATCGAGGCGTTTCACAGCCGGCGCATCGACACGATGCATACACATGGCACCGGCTGCACCACCGCCTCCGCCGTCGCCGCCGGGCTGGCTCAGGGCATGTCCCTGCGCGATGCGGTGGTCCGGGCGCGGGCCTATGTGCGGGCGGCGATCGCCTCCGCGCCGGGTTACGGGTCCGGGCATGGGCCTCTGGACCACGCGGTGACGTTTGACCCGTCACGTTTGACGCTGGAGGGCTGATCATGCTGCCGCGCGCGGTTTTGTTCGACATGGATGACACGCTGATCTCCGCCTACCGCCAGCCAGAGCTGGCCTGGCGGGAGATTGCGGCCGAATTCGCGATCGACCTCGGCTCCCTCGCCGCGCCGGTGCTGGCCGATGCGGTTTCCGCCGCGGCGGCGGTGTTCTGGGCGGATGAGGAACGTCACCGGCTGGGGCGACTGAACCTGCTGGATGCGCGCCGCGACATCGTGCTGGATGGCTTCGCCGCTTTGGCCCGGGACGGCCATGCCGTGCCTGGCGTGGATGTCGCGACCCGCATGGCCGCGCGCTACAACACGTACCGCGACGAGCAGATGTATCTGTTCCCCGACGCGCATACGGTGGTCGACACACTGCGCGCGCAGGGTGTGAAGCTGGCGCTGATCACCAACGGCGCCGCTCAACCGCAGCGCGCCAAGGTCGAGCGCTTCGCCCTGACGCATCGTTTCGACCACATCCAGATCGAGGGTGAGCACGGCTTCGGAAAGCCCGAGGAACGCGCCTATCTGCATGCCATGTCCGTCCTCGGCGTCGAAGCCCACGAAACCTGGATGGTCGGTGACAACCTCGAATGGGAGGTGATTGCGCCGCAGAAGCTGGGGATTCATGCCATCTGGCACGACTCGCTGGGGCATGGCCTGCCAGAAGGAACCGAGGCACGACCGGACCGGATCATTCGGGCGCTGGCGGAGTTGCTGCCAGCGCCGCGTTGATCTCTCAGGCCAGGGGCCTTGGAGTAATTCGCCGGCGCCGCCTTCACCCGTCATGCCGACGGCGGTCGGCATCCACGCCTTGGGGGTCTCAACAGGGTAAGGCGTGGATG
>CAIUPC010000057.1 GCA_903900905.1 uncultured Acetobacteraceae bacterium | reverse complement strand
CCGGGCTGGCAGCGCGGCCATGACCGCCAGTGAAACGGCGAGAGAGAGTCGGACCATATTGCCTCCTGCGTGGTGAACCGGCGTATTGCGCGTGATCGCGTGAGTCACACCGGCGTGTGCGGCCACTTCTGGCAATCACCCTTTGAATATAGGCACCGTCCTGCGGCCGCAACCCTGCCCCTACGCTGACGCGCTGCCGGTCTGGCTCGCGTTCCTGCCTCCAGGCGAAGCCACGACCCGTGGGCCCGCCATCCGCGTCATGCCGACGCAGGTCGGCATGACGGGATAACGATGGCCGGTCCGTCATTCATTTTACGGCACCCTTTATAACGGATCAGTCCCGATCCACCGGGCCCGACCGGGCGTTCTTGATCTTCCCCCGATGGGTCTTCTCATCCACCCGCCGCTGCCGGGCGCCAAAACTCGGCTTGGTCGCCACCCGCCGGATGGGGGCGATGCTGGCGCGCTGGATCAGTTCGACCAGCATCGCCAGCGCCTCCGCCCGGTTACGTTCCTGGGTGCGGTGCTGCTGGCAGGCGATCAGCAATTCGCCCTCCAGAGTCAGCCGCCGCCCGGCCAGCTTCTCCAGCCGCGCCCGCACCGGCGGCGGCAGGTTCGCCTTGTCCAGCGACACCCGCAGCAGCACCGCCGTCGAGACTTTGTTGACATTCTGCCCACCCGGGCCCGAGGCGCGCACGAAGCTTTCCTCGATCGCCTTCTCGTCCAGCCAGATGGAATGGGTGATGCGGATCATGCCGCCTTATAGCTGCTCCACCACCACCGGGAACAGCGCGTCGACATCGTCCACATGCAACAAATGATAGATGTTGAAGCGAAAAGCGGGGCCGACGGAGATTTCCGGTGGGGTAAACGGGAATGCGATGTTCCCCGCGGTCGAGAGCCGCCCCGGATAGCCGTAATGCAGCAGGAACTGCTTGCAGGTGCGCACGACCTCGGACGCACGCTCCCGCGTGGGGGCGATGCATTCGGCCATCAGGAACACCTCGCCGGGCATGGCTTCACCGGCCGGGACCACCATGCGCACGCCGTCCACGCCGTAGACGCGGAAGCGGAGCGTGTAGTCCTCCGGCGTGTCCTCACAGACCAGGTCCCGCACCACGATGGCGACCTTCGGCAACAGCTCCTTGCTCTGGGCGATGAAGCGGGGATCGGCCGAACCGGCGATCAGGATGGCGCGTTCACCGACTTTGCAGGCGCCTTCCAGCTTGATCGTCGGATCGGTGCTGTCGTGCCAGGCCGCGCCGCTGACGCGGGCGCGGCGGTCGTCCACCGCCACATATTGCGCGTTGGTCAGGTCCAGGGCGCCATCGGGCTCGTGCACCGTGAACGGGTCCGACTGCTCATACAGGCTATGCGCCGCCACCGAGATCGGCGTTGCCCGGCGATCGGGATTCATGCTTTCGAGGATGAAGCCTTCGTCGTCGAGAATGGCGAGGATCGGGTCCCGCCCGCCCGGCACGCAGCAGAGCGAGGCGCATTCGATGATCTTCGCCATATGCACCGACAGCCCGGTCGGGAAGCCCAGCAGTGTCGGCAAAGCGGCGAAGATGCCGGTGTCGCAGGCGCGCCCGGCGATGATGACATCGACATCCATCTCCAGCGCGGTGCGGAACGGGCCGGTGCCCATCTG
>CAIUPC010000056.1 GCA_903900905.1 uncultured Acetobacteraceae bacterium | reverse complement strand
GATGGCGGTGCTCGGGTCAAGCCCGAGCATGACGGAAAAAGTGGCCGTCCGGGCCTGAGGGTTAAACCGGCCCCCCCTGGATTGATGCCGGGGATGACGGGATTGATGGCCAGCCGCTCATTTTAGAAGAATGCAGCCCCGTGTCGCCTGATCCCCAGGCATTCCGATTTGCCCCGGTCTGGGTGATGATGGCTCCAAAACCAGGAGAACGTCATGACCCGACCGGTGCTTTCCCCGCCCAAGCCGCGCCCCGCCGGTGCGCCCCTCGCTTTGGCCGGCATCCGTGTCGCGGATTTCAGCCATTTCATCGCCGGCCCGCTGTGCAGCATGATCCTGGCCGATCTCGGGGCGGAGGTCATAAAGATCGAAAAGGCTGAGGGTGGGGACGATTTTCGCACCCTCCGCCCGCCCGTCGGGAAGGACTCCAGCGGCCCCTTCCTCTGGACCAATCGCAACAAGCGCTCGATCGCCATCGACCTGAAGCAGGCGTCCGGCATCGAAGCGGCCCGTGACATCGTGGCGAAATCCGATGTTGTGCTGGAGAATTTCTCTGCCGGCGTGATGGCGAAATTCGGTCTCGATTACGCGTCCGTGTCGGCCGGCAATCCGATGCTGATCTACTGCTCGGTCTCCGCCTATGGGCGGAGCGGGCCGCTGAAGGATCGCCTCGGCTTCGATCCGATCACCCAGGCCGAAAGCGGCTTCATGTCGATGAACGGCGATGCCGATCGGGTGGGCGTGCGGGCGGGGCCCTCGATCATGGACATGAGCACGGCGATGATGACCTGCAACGCCGTCCTCGCGGCCTTGTTCGCGCGGGAGAGGCTGGGGCGGGGTCAGTATATCGAGAACGCCCTGTTCGATACCGCCGTGACCATGGTGGGCTTCCACGCCCTGAACTACCTGATCAGCGGCAACGAGCCGAGCCGCTTCGGCAATGCCAGCCGCGACACCATACCGACGGCGGCCTTCGACACCGCGGATGGGCCGATCTTCATTGCCTGCGCCAATGATCGCACCTGGAACCGTCTGGCGGCGCGGGTGATGGATCGCCCGGACCTCGCCAATAACCCGGAATATGCGACCACATCCGGGCGGATCCAGCATCGTGATGAGATTCTGGCCATCGTCGCCGGGATCATGGCCAGGAAGCCGCGCGCGCATTGGCTGGAGCGGATGCGCGACGCCGGCGTTCCGGGTGGTGCCATCAACATCATTGCCGAAGCCTTCGGTTCCACGGAAATGCGCGACCGCGAATTGGTGAGCGTCATTCCGCATCCCGAGGTTGGCTCCGTCCCCAATATTCGCCTGCCGTTCAGCATGGACTACACCCCGCTCGCAGATCCGGTGGCGGCGCCGATGTTGGGGGAGCATTCCGAAATGATCCTGCGCGATGTGCTCGGCTACGATGCGGATCGGATCGACGCGTTGCGCGCGTCTGGCGCGGTGAAAATGGCCGGGAGGGCCGCATAAATGACCGAACGTATGACCGGCGGACAGGCGATCGTCCGCACCCTCGGCCGCTTTGGGGTCGATACTATTTTTGGTCTGCCGGGCATCCAGCTCGACCCGCTGTTCGACGCGTTGCATGGCCAGCGGCAGGCGATCCGCACCTATCACACACGGCATGAGCAGGGGGCGGCTTATATGGCTTTGGGTTACGCCCAGGCCTCGGGCAAACCGGGCGTATTCGCGGTGGTTCCGGGTCCGGGCATTCTGAACGCGACGGCGGCTTTGTCGACCGCGGCGGGCTCCAATGTTCCCGTCCTTGGCCTGACCGGCCAGATTCCGTCCTACCAGATTGGCCTGGGCCTCGGTATTCCGCATGAATTGCGCGACCAGACCATGGCCCTGCGTGGGGTGGTGCCCTGGGTGGAGCGGGCGGAAACCCCCGGCGCCGCGCCTGCGCTATTGCATCAGGCGTTTGACGCCATGCTGGCTGGGCGCCAGCAGCCGGCGGTGTTCGAAATGGCGCCCGACGTCATGGCGAAAACCGCCGATATCACACTGCCAGAGGGCTACGCCCTGCCGGAACGGCCCGCGCCCGATCACGCCGCGGTGGCGGCAGCCGCCCGGCTGCTGGCCTCTGCCCGCCGCCCGGCGATCTTCGTGGGCGCCGGCGCGATGGATGCTGGCGCCGCGCTGGCCCGGCTCGCGGATCGTATCCAGGCGCCGGTCATCGCCAGCCGCACGGGCGGCGGAGTGCTGTCGGCGCACCATCCCTTGTCCGTCGGCATGCTGGAAGGGCAGGCGCTCTGGCCGGAAATCGATGTCGCCGTGGTCGTCGGCACCCGCTTCCTCGCCCCGGCTTTGTCCTGGGGCCGCGCCGGGGCGGTCAAGATCATCCGCATCGATATCGATGCCAGGCAGGCCGCGCTGCCGAAGCCGGCGGATGTCACCATCATCAGCCACGCCGATACCGGCATGGACGCGCTGCTGGGAGCCTTGAGCGGCATGCCCGCCCGGCCATCCATCGCGGCCTGGGTCGCGGCGGCACGCAAGGATGTCGCCGGGAAACTCGCGACCCTGGAACAGCAATTCCAGCTTGCCCAGGTCATCCGGGAGGAGCTGCCCGAGGACGGCATCCTCGTCACCGATGTCACCCAGCTCGCGACCTTCGTGCAGTACGGCATGCCGTTCTACCAGCCGCGAACGCTGATCACTCCGGGCTTCCAGGGCACGCTCGGCTATGCGTATCCGACCGCGCTTGGCGCCAAGGTCGCCTGCCCGGATCGCAAGGTGCTGTCGATCTCCGGCGATGGCGGCTTCATGTTCAACGTGCAGGAGCTATCAACGGCGGTTGCGCATGGCATCGACGTTGTCGCCATCGTCATGAATGACGGCGCCTTCGGCAACGTCAAACGCATCCAGCAAACCCAATACGGCGGCCGCATGATCGGCGTTGACTTGCGCAATCCCGATTTCGTGGCGCTGGCGCACAGCTTTGGCATGCGCGGCATCAAGGCGGAAACGCCGGAGGCGCTGCGTGCGGCGTTAAAATCCGCCTTCGCGACCCCTGGTCCAGCACTGATCGAAGTGCCGGTGGGTGAGCTGCCCAGCATCTGGGGATTAATTCAGCGCCCGCCTTCGGCCGGGGCCGCACCGGCCTAAGTGGTCCCTTTATGACGGCCGAAGCCTCAGGGTTGCGGCCCGTCATAACCCTCAATGATGATCAGGTCGGCCTCGGCTCTTCCGAGCCGATGTGCTTTGGCGGCGGCATATTCGGGGGAGTGGTAGCAGGCCAGCGCGGTTGCGTAGTCGGCGAATTCGATGACGACGGTGCGGGCGCGCGGAGTGCCCTCGGGCGCTTCGAAGCTGCCGCCGCGCACCAGGAATTTACCCGCGTATTTGCTGAACGCGGCCGCATTGGCGGCAACGTATGCCTTATAACCCTCGGGGTCCGTTACATCGACCCGGGCGATCCAGTAGCCTTTGGCCATCAGTTTCTCTCCTGCTTATTTGTGAATATGGTCGCCCATTAGCCCGGCCAGGGATGGCTCGATTGCCTCGGACAGGCCGATCTGGCCTTGGACGGAGGGATGGAGCAGTTCGGCCCCGGGCGGCAACTGGCCCTCAATGAACATATCACGGTTAATGCGGCCGTTCTTCATGAATACCCTGGTAACATCGACGAACATCACCGCTCCACCTGCCGGGTAGCGCGCGGGTAAGGCCTTATTGATCGCCAGCGTGGTCGTGCTGGTCCATTCGCTGCGCTCACTGGGCAATACGCTCAATAGCAGGATTTTGGTCTTCGGTAGCCGCCGCTGGAGTTCCTTGATGATCGCGTCGATGCCAGCGAGCGTATCGTCGGCGGACCAGCGCAAGTGGCCGAGGTTGTTGGCACCAATGAGGATGACGGCGACCTTGGGGGCGATGCCGCTGACCTCCCCATTCTGAATACGCCACAGCAGATGCGACGTGGCATCCCCGCGGAAACCGAGATTGACGGCGTTACGGTCCCCATAGAACCGGTTCCAGGACGGCACGAAGCCCGGAGGCTCGGGCAGGCGCGGTTCTTCCCATTGTTGGGTGATGGAGTCGCCGAGGAAAATGAGGCTGGGCTGGCGGGTCCGAAGCTCCGCCAGTTTGGCGGTGTGGCGGTCGCGCCACCAGCCGGCATCGATGCGCGAGATTGGAACCGCGGCCAAAGGCGTGCGCGCCAGCGCCGGAACTGCCGTCAGAAGCGGTGTTGCCGCTAAAGCCATTAGAAAATTGCGCCGCATCGCTGCCCTCGCTTGCTTACGAAGGCGACCGTTTAACACCCCGGCGACGGATGCGGGAGGGTCAGGCCCGCACCACCGCCGCATCCGGAACGGCGTGCGCCGTCGTCAGGCGCTTGGGGCGGAGCATTGGCAGCAACAGGCCCACGCCCAGGCCCCAGAAGCCATTCAGCAACAACGAGCGTGCGATCGGCCAAAGCGCCCCGTTAAAGGCGATACCGTGACCCTTCAAGGGCACGATCAGCAACAGGCTGATGATGGCGCTTAAAAGACCGAGCACCAGGCCCTGACGCCACATTGACCGGGGCATCTGGCGAAAAAAGGCGGCGAAGATCGCACCATAAATGCCGCCAGAGAAGCAGAGATTAACGATCGCCGGCAGGCCGAACGGCCAACTGGCCGCGGTACGATAGCCGCCATGGGTCGGCAGCCCGACATGGAAGAAAACCTCACTGAGTCCCTGATGAAAGGTCAGTACAGCGATGGCGCCGGCGGAAAAACCCAGGCAAGCGCGGGTCGCGATCGTCTCCATTCCAATGCCTCCACATGTGCGAGAGGTCACAGCATTCGTTAACAGCGATGCCGCTGTCAATCTTGCAATGCAGCAAAGTGGCAGCCGGAGGGAAATTGCACTGGACAGCCCGGTCACCAGGGTCTAAACGCCCGCCCTCACTCGGAACGCGGGAGAGAACCCGTCGCTATTTTCGTGGCGATTGGGATCTCGTAGGTACCGCGGTCCCTTGGCATGGTAAAGGACCAGGGATCATGGCGAAGAAAATCGTCGGTTATATCAAGTTGCAGATTCCGGCGGGCAAGGCGAACCCTTCGCCGCCGGTTGGCCCGGCGCTCGGTCAGCGCGGGTTGAACATCATGTCCTTCGTGAAGGAATTCAACGCGCGGACCCAGGGCATGGAGCCGGGGATGCCGATTCCGGTGGTTATCACCGCGTTCGGTGACCGCAGCTTCACCTTCGTGATGAAGACCCCGCCGAACACCTACTTCCTGAAGAAGGCGGCGAAGATCGACAAGGGCAGCCCCACTGTTGGCAAGGGCGCCGCGGTCGGCCGCGTGACCATGTCCCAGCTGCGCGAAATCGCGGCGACGAAGATGCAGGACATGAACGCCAACGATCTCGATGGCGCCGTGCGCATGTTGACCGGGTCCGCCCGGTCGATGGGTCTCACCGTGGTGGAGGGCTAAATCATGGCCAAAGATAAGCGTCTCACCGCCGCCCGCGCCGCGGTTGATACCAACAAGTCCTATGCGCTGAACGACGCGATCGTGCTGATCAAGTCGCTCTCCAAGGCGAAGTTCGACGAAACCGTCGAGATGTCGATGAATCTCGGCATTGATCCGCGGCATGCGGATCAGATGGTGCGTGGTCTGACCAGCCTGCCGAATGGCACGGGTAAGACGGTGCGCGTGGGTGTGTTCGCCCGCGGCCCGAAGGCTGATGAAGCCCGTGCCGCTGGCGCTGACGTGGTTGGCGCTGACGACCTGGCCGAGAAAATCCAGGCCGGTGAGATCGAGTTCGACCGCTGCATCGCGACCCCGGACATGATGGGTGTGGTTGGCCGTCTGGGTAAGATCCTTGGCCCGCGTGGTCTGATGCCGAACCCGCGTTTGGGCACGGTGACCATGGACGTCCGCGGCGCCATCACGGCCGCCAAGGCGGGTCAGGTTGAATTCCGCGCCGAGAAGGCCGGCATCATCCATGCCGGTATCGGCAAGGTCAGCTTTGAATCCGACAAGCTGCTCGAGAATGCGCGTGCACTGGCTGACGCCATTCAGAAGGCGAAGCCGACGGGCGCCAAGGGCACCTATGTGCAGCGCGTGTCGATCAGCTCGTCGATGGGGCCTGGCATCCGCGTGGATGTGTCCAGCCTCGGCGTTTGATCGAAGCATAACAGAATTCGCCGGGCCGTAAGGCCCGGTGGGCAGGGGCGGTGAAAGCCGCCCCGAACCTGTCCGAGACTGCTCGTCCCCCGCCTGAAAACGGGGGTTAAGGAACCATCCGGTTCGCGCGCGGGAGACGGGGATGCCAGGACATTTTGCCCGCGGGTTTAACCCAAGGGTTGGGTCATGGTGGTTCCGGCTTGCAAGGGGTGCATCGCTTTAAGCGCTGGGCCTCAAGGACAGGCGAACCGGGTCGGGCTGGCGGACGCTGGCACGACCCTTTGGGTAACCCCGCTCGTGGCGCCTCGGCGTCGCGGGTAATGACGGAGACGATACGTGGACCGTACGGAGAAGCGGGAGTTCGTCGCGGGGCTCAAACTGGCGCTGGCTGATACTTCGATGATCGTAGTGACCCGTAATGCGGGTCTGACGGTTGCCGAGGTTACCAACCTCCGGCGTCAGATGCGGGCCGCGGGTGCGAGCTACAAAGTCGCGAAGAACCGGTTGGCCACCCTCGCTTTGGATGGGACCCGATTCGAAGGCATCACGCCGATGCTCACTGGACCGACCGCCCTGGCTTGGGCGCGCGATCCGGTGGCTGTGGCCAAGGCTGCCGTCGAGTTCGCCAAGACCAACGATAAGCTCGTCCTGGTTGGCGGGGCGCTTGGAACCCAGATGCTGAATGCAGATGGGCTCAAGGCGCTCGCCGAACTGCCGAGCCTGGATGTGCTGCGTGCTGGCCTGCTGGGGATGATCAATACCCCCGCGACCCGTATCGCCGGCGTGCTTCAGGCCCCGGCCGGACAGCTTGCGCGGGTCTTCGCGGCCTATGCCAAGAGTGACGAGGAAGCCGCCGAAGCAGCCTGAACCCTCATCGGGCAGCCGGATGTTCCGGCTTGTCTGGACCCCATCGAACGACCAGTATAAGAAGGTAGATGACCATGGCCGACCTGAACCAACTCGTGGAAGACCTTTCCAGCCTCACCGTGCTGGAAGCCGCCACGCTGTCCAAGATGCTCGAAGAGAAGTGGGGCGTGTCCGCCGCCGCGCCGGTGGCTGTTGCCGCCGCTGCTGGCCCGGCCGCCGCTGCTGCCCCGGTCGAAGAGCAGACCGAATTCACGATCATCCTCGCCAAGGCTGGCGACAAGAAGATCAACGTCATTAAGGAAGTCCGCACCATCACGGGCCTGGGCCTGAAGGAAGCCAAGGACCTGGTGGAAGCTGCGCCGAAGTCCGTGAAGGAAGGCGCCAGCAAGGACGAAGTGGCGAAGATCAAGAAGATGCTCGAAGACGCCGGCGCTACCGTCGAGGTGAAGTAACGCGCCCCGACCACACCATACCGGTGCGACGGTTCCCCGGAACCGCCGCATCGTCTGACCGGAACGCGGGCGGGAATCAGCTGAGTCCCGCCCCCGTCTCTGTTTTTTGGCTACCGACGCCCCTTTGGTTCCGCCAAATGGGTCCCCGTTGACAGGCAGGCAGGATATTCGATGAACGCGATCACGATGTCGTTTACCGGGCGCAAGCGCATTCGCAAGAGCTTCGGCCGCATCCCCGAAGTGGCGCCGATGCCGAACCTGATCGACGTGCAGCGCTCCTCCTACGAGGCGTTCCTGCAGATGAACGTCCGTCCGGACAACCGCACCCATTCCGGCCTGCAGGAAGTGTTCAAGTCGGTCTTCCCGATCGACGATTTCGCTGGCCGCGGCCGTCTGGAGTTCGTGTATTACGAACTGGAAGAGCCGAAATACGACGTTGAGGAATGCATCCAGCGCGGCATGACCTTCGCCGCGCCGTTGAAGGTGATCCTGCGTCTGATCGTCTGGGACCTTGATGAGGACACCGGCGCCAAGTCGATCCGCGACATTAAGGAACAACCGGTCTACATGGGCGACATGCCTCTGATGACGGATAACGGCACGTTCATCATCAACGGGACCGAGCGTGTGATCGTGTCCCAGATGCACCGCTCCCCGGGCGTGTTTTTCGATCACGACAAGGGCAAGACCCACTCGTCGGGCAAGTACCTGTTCGCTGCCCGCGTCATCCCCTATCGCGGCTCCTGGCTCGATTTCGAATTTGACAGCAAGGACATCGTGTATGTCCGCATCGATCGTAAGCGTAAGCTGCCGGTCACGACCCTGCTGTACGCGCTGGAAGGCGCGGGGACCGAGGCGCTGCGTGCCGCCCGCCACGCCAAGGGCGAGATCATCGAAGCCGGCGAAATCCGCGGCATGGATCAGGAAGAAATCCTGAGCCATTTCTACACTCAGGTGGTGTTTGATCGCACGCCCAAGGGCTGGGCCCGTCCCTTCGACCCTGAAGCCTTCCGCGGCATCAAGCTGATGGAACCGCTGATCGACGCCGCCACCGGTGAAGTCGTGGCCGAGGCGGAAGCCAAGCTGACCGCGCGTCAGGCGCGCAAAATCGCGGAGAATACCAAGGAAGTGCTGGTTGGCCGTGGTGACCTGCTGGGCCGCTATGTCGCCGAAGACCTGGTGAACATGGACACCGGTGAGATCTACGCCGAAGCCGGTGAAGAACTGGCCGAAGCCCGCCTCGCGGCGCTGGAAGATGCCGGGATCACGCGCCTGCCGACTTTGGCGGTGGATCAGTCCAATGGTCCGTGGATCCGCAACACGCTGGCGGTGGACAAGAACACCGGCCGCGACGATGCGCTGATCGACATCTATCGCGTCATGCGCCCGGGCGAGCCGCCGACACCGGAAACGGCGGAAGCCTTGTTCCGCGGGCTGTTCTTCGACGGCGATCGCTACGACCTGTCGGCTGTCGGCCGCGTGAAGATGAACATGCGCCTGGGCATTGAGACCGACGACTCCCTGCGGGTCCTGCGCAAGGAAGACCTGCTGCGCACGGTCAAGACCCTATGCGACCTCAAGGATGGCCGCGGCCAGATCGACGACATCGACAATCTCGGCAATCGCCGCGTGCGTTCTGTCGGCGAGTTGATGGAGAACCAGTACCGCATCGGCCTGCTCCGCATGGAGCGCGCCATTCGCGAGCGCATGGGCTCGGTCGATATCGACACCGTGATGCCGCACGATCTGATCAACGCCAAGCCGGCCGCTGCCGCCGTGCGGGAGTTCTTTGGTTCGTCGCAGCTGAGCCAGTTCATGGATCAGACCAACCCGCTGTCGGAAGTGACGCATAAGCGCCGCCTGTCCGCGCTTGGGCCGGGCGGTTTGACCCGTGAGCGTGCCGGCTTCGAAGTGCGCGACGTGCACCCGACGCATTACGGCCGCATCTGCCCGATCGAAACGCCGGAAGGCCCGAACATCGGCCTGATCAACTCCCTGGCCACCTATGCCAAGGTCAACAAGTACGGCTTCATTGAGACCCCGTACATGCTGGTCAAGGACGGCGTGGTCCAGAAGGGCGCGCAGTATCTTTCGGCCATGCAGGAAGAGAAACTCGTCGTCGCCCAGGCGGATGCGCCGATGGATGGCGATGGCCGGTTCACGGAGGAACTGGTCTCCGTGCGTAAGCAGGGTGACTTCCGCCTGGTGAAGCCCTCCGACGTGACGGCAATCGACGTCTCGCCGAAGCAGCTGGTTTCCGTCGCCGCGGCGCTGATCCCGTTCCTTGAGAACGATGACGCCAACCGCGCGCTGATGGGTTCGAACATGCAGCGTCAGGCGGTGCCGCTGATCCGCGCCGATGCGCCGCTTGTCGGCACCGGCATGGAAGCGGCCGTGGCACGTGACTCCGGCGCGACCATCGTCGCGAAGCGCCCGGGCATGGTTGACCAGATCGACGGTGCCCGCATCGTGGTGCGTGCGACGGCGGAAGATGGCACGACCAAGGGCGTGGACATCTATCGTCTGCGCAAGTTCATGCGCTCCAACCAGTCCACCTGCATCAACCAGCGTCCGCTGGTGAAGGTCGGTGATCGCGTGGCGGAGGGCGATATCATCGCCGACGGCCCGTCCACCGAGCTGGGCGAGCTGGCGCTGGGCCGCAACGTCCTCGTCGCCTTCATGCCGTGGAATGGCTACAACTTCGAAGACTCCATCCTGATCAGCGAGCGCATTGCCCGCGACGACGTCTTCACCTCCATCCACATCGAAGAGTTCGAGGTGATGGCGCGTGATACGAAGCTCGGTCAGGAGGAAATCACCCGCGACATTCCGAATGTGGGTGAAGAAGCGCTGAAGAACCTCGACGAAGCCGGCATCGTCTATATCGGCGCGGAAGTGAACCCGGGCGACATTCTCGTCGGCAAGGTCACGCCGAAGGGCGAAAGCCCGATGACGCCGGAAGAAAAGCTGCTGCGCGCGATCTTCGGCGAAAAGGCCTCTGACGTGCGCGATACCTCGCTGAAGCTGCCGCCGGGCGTGACCGGCACGGTGGTGGATGTGCGCGTGTTCAGCCGCCGTGGCGTCGATAAGGACGAGCGCGCGATGGCGATCGAGCGATCGGAGATCGAACGTCTCGCCAAGGACCGCGACGACGAGAAGGCCATTCAGGAGCGCTCCTTCCTGAACCGCCTGCGCGAGAAGCTCATCGGCCGCAAGGCGTCGGGCGGCTTCAAGGGCATCAAGTCGGGCACCGTGCTGGATGAGGCCGTGCTGGCCGAACACCCGCGTGGGGCCTGGCGCCATATCGGCGTGCAGGACGATGCGGTCATGACCGAGATCGAGATCCTCAAGCGCGAATACGACGCCGCTATCGGCCGCCTGCAGGCGCGCTTCGACAGCAAGGTGGACAAGCTGCAGCGCGGCGATGAGCTGCCGCCCGGCGTGATGAAGATGGTCAAGGTCTTCATCGCGGTGAAGCGCAAGCTGCAGCCTGGCGACAAGATGGCCGGCCGCCATGGCAACAAGGGTGTCTGCTCACGCGTCGTGCCGGTCGAAGACATGCCGTTCCTCGAAGACGGCACGCATGTCGACATCGTGCTGAACCCCTTGGGCGTGCCGTCGCGCATGAACGTCGGGCAGATTCTCGAAACCCATCTGGGCTGGGCCTGCGCCACGCTCGGTAAGCAGGTCGGGGAGATGGTGGAAACCTATCGCCGCACCGGCAAATACCGGGTCGAACTGCTGGATCGTCTGCATGAGATCTATGGTGATGAGGTTTACAACCAGCAGATCGTTGACCTCGACGATCGGGAGCTGATTGAACTGTGTGAGAACCTGAAGAAGGGCATCCCTATCGCGACGCCGGTGTTCGACGGTGCCCGCATGTCGGACATCGAAGGCATGCTGACGCGTGCGGGGCTTAACACCTCCGGCCAGGTGGTGCTGACCGATGGCCGCACCGGCGAACCCTTTGAGCGTAAGGTGACCGTCGGCTACATCTACATGCTCAAGCTCCACCACCTTGTCGACGACAAGATCCATGCCCGATCGATCGGCCCCTACTCGCTCGTTACCCAGCAGCCGCTGGGCGGCAAGGCGCAGTTCGGTGGCCAGCGCTTCGGGGAGATGGAGGTCTGGGCACTCGAAGCCTATGGCGCCGCCTACACGTTGCAGGAAATGCTGACCGTGAAGTCCGACGACGTGTCGGGCCGCACCAAGGTCTACGAAGCGATCGTGCGCGAGCAGGACAACTTCGAAGCCGGCATTCCCGAAAGCTTCAACGTGTTGGTGAAAGAGCTCAAGTCGCTCTGCCTGAACGTCGATCTGGATAACCGGGCGGCGTAGTTGAGATCATTCTCCCCCTCCCCTTGAGGGAGGGGGCAGGGGGAGGGGTGAAACCGCACCAAATCGTGTGCGCGCCCCCTCCCCCTGCCCCCCTCCCGCGAGGGGAGGGGGAGAGTAAAGACCAGATGAACACCGATCATAAGAAGGGTGTCGAGCGCATGAACGAACTGATGAAAATCCTGGGCCAGACCGGCCAGGCGATGACCTTCGACAGTATCAAGATCCAGATCGCCAGCCCGGAACAGATCCGCAGCTGGTCTTATGGTGAAATCCGTAAGCCCGAGACCATCAACTACCGCACCTTCAAGCCGGAGCGCGACGGCCTGTTCTGCGCCCGCATCTTCGGGCCGATCAAGGACTATGAGTGCCTGTGCGGTAAGTACAAGCGCATGAAGTTCCGCGGCATCATCTGCGAGAAGTGCGGCGTCGAAGTGACCCTGGCGAAAGTCCGGCGTGAGCGCATGGGCCATATCGAGCTCGCCTCCCCGGTCGCGCATATCTGGTTCCTGAAGTCGCTGCCGTCGCGCATTGGCCTGATGGTCGATCTGACGCTGAAGGATCTGGAGAAGATCCTGTATTTCGAGAGCTATGTGGTGCTCGAGCCCGGCACCACCGACCTCAAGATGCTGCAGCTGCTGAACGAAGATCAGCTGCTGTCCAAGCAGGACGAGTTCGGCGAAGACCAGTTCGAAGTCGGCATTGGCGCCGAGGCGATCAAGAAGGTGCTGCACCGCATCGACCTGGATGCCGAGAAGGTGCGCCTGCGCGCTGACCTCAAGGAGACCACCAGCGAAGCGAAGCGCAAGAAGCTGGTCAAGCGCCTGAAGCTGATCGAGGCTTTCGGTGAATCCGGCTGCCTGCCGGGCTGGATGATCCTGGACGTCGTGCCGGTGATCCCGCCCGAGCTGCGCCCGCTGGTGCCGCTGGACGGCGGGCGTTTCGCGACCTCGGATTTGAACGATCTGTATCGTCGCGTCATCAACCGCAACAACCGGCTTAAGCGCCTGATCGAGCTGCGCGCCCCGGACATCATCGTGCGCAATGAAAAGCGCATGCTGCAGGAATCCGTCGATGCGCTGTTCGACAACGGCCGCCGTGGCCGCGCCATCACGGGGGCCAATAAGCGCCCGCTGAAGTCGCTGTCCGACATGCTGAAGGGCAAGCAGGGCCGTTTCCGGCAGAACCTGCTCGGCAAGCGCGTCGATTACTCCGGCCGTTCGGTCATTGTCGTCGGTCCCGAGCTGAAGCTGCATCAGTGCGGCCTGCCGAAGAAGATGGCGCTCGAGCTGTTCAAGCCGTTCATCTACTCCAAGCTGGAGAAGTACGGCCACGCGACCACCATCAAGGCCGCCAAGCGGATGGTGGAAAAAGAGCGTCCGGAAGTGTGGGACATCCTCGAAGAGGTGATCCGCGAGCATCCGGTGATGCTCAACCGCGCGCCGACATTGCATCGCCTGGGCATTCAGGCGTTCGAGCCGGTGCTGATTGAGGGTAAGGCGATCCAGCTGCACCCGCTGGTTTGCACCGCCTTTAACGCCGACTTCGACGGTGACCAGATGGCGGTGCACGTGCCGCTGTCG
>CAIUPC010000055.1 GCA_903900905.1 uncultured Acetobacteraceae bacterium | reverse complement strand
CGCCTGGGGCATGGAAAGCCCGACGGCGCATATGAGCTTTGAGGAAATGGCGAAAGACCGTTTCATTATCGGCGACAAGGTGTCGGGGAAGGAGGAGATCGCGCGTTGGGCGGAAACGCTCGGCTGCAACCATTTCAGCATGCGCGTGCAATGGCCGGGTCTGCCGCAGGAGAAGGTGCTGGGCTCGATCCGGCGGTTGGGGGAGATGTTCGGCTAAGGCGCCGAGGCAGCGGCCAGCACGGCTTCGAGTGCTGGCCGCCGATCGTTCAGGAGTTGGTCGAGGGTGAAGGGGCAGACTTCCGGCCAGGGGCACGGTTCACGGCCGTCGTAGCCCGCAACGGCGACCTGCTCAGTGGCAATACGATGCAGGCGTTGGAGATCGATTTTCTGCCGCATGGATGGGGTGAACCGTTGTCCGGCATCCGCCTGACAAGAGACACTTTCTTCACGCCACTGCGCGATCGCGGGACTGCCGGGCCAACCATGACATTTCAGCAAAGCGACCAGCATCCGGCGCAGATAGGTTTCAACGTCGTGGAGTTGCGTCAGCCCGACACTCTCGATTTCCTCGACCACATGCGCCCAATCGACGTCATTCACGCACGCCCCGCGCGCGATGCGGCGCAGCAGGTCCGCCTGGTGCTCTGACCAAATCAGGATGTCACGTTCATAGAGATCGTCTGGCATGATCGGAATCATATCCATTTGCGCGGACTGATTCCACCCTCTTGACCCCGGCGCCGGTTCGCCGACACTCCCGGGAACAGAAGTCGAGAGGAAACACCGATGACCGACCTCACCACCTTCCGCGCGGAAACCCGCGTTTGGCTGGAGGAGAACTGCCCGCCCGTCATGCGCACCTGGATGCCGGAGGACGAGCAGGTCGCCGGCGGCAAACGCGCCGAATACGTCCGGCCGGAGCAGAAAATATGGCTCGACCGCATGGCCGCCAAAGGCTGGACGGCGCCGACATGGCCGAAGAAATACGGCGGCGGCGGCCTGTCGGGGGACGAGGCGCTGATCCTGGAAGAGGAAATGCAGGACCTCGGCTGCCGCACCCCGCTGCGCGGCATGGGCCTGTCGATGCTCGGCCCGACCTTGCTGGAATACGGCACCGAGGAACAGCGCCAGACCCATATCCCCAAGATCGTCACCGGTGAAATCCGCTGGTGCCAGGGCTATTCCGAACCCGGATCGGGATCGGACCTCGCCAGCCTGTCCACCCGGGCCGTGCTGCAAGGGGAACATTACCTGGTCAACGGGCACAAGATCTGGACCTCCAACGCGCATCTGTCGGACTGGATTTTCTGTCTGGTCCGCACCGATCCGACGGTCAAAAAGCATGATGGCATCAGCTTCCTGCTGATCGACATGGACGATCCGGGGGTGCGGCCGCGGCCGATCAAACTGATCAGCGGAAAGTCGGTGTTCTGCGAAACGTTTTTTGAGAATGTGCGGGTTCCCGCGGGCCATCTGGTGGGGCAGTTGAACAAGGGCTGGACCATCGCCAAGCGGCTATTGGAACACGAGCGCAAGGGTATTGGCGGCATCGGCGCGCGGCAGGCGGCGAAATTCGAAATCCCGCCGGAGACCGTTG
>CAIUPC010000054.1 GCA_903900905.1 uncultured Acetobacteraceae bacterium | reverse complement strand
CGCCAATCTTTGTTGCGGTAGGACCACCACGTATAAAGCTTCTGATCATCCGGAACGAAATGCCGCAACGCATCGACGAAGCCAGCATTCAGCCACTCTATCAGGCCCGCGGTCTCCGAGGGCGTATGACTGACGATTTTCAGCAGCTGCTTATGGCTCCAGACATCGTGCTCCAACGGCGCGATGTTCAAATCGCCCACCAGCACGGCGCGGGACAAAGTACCGCGCGCCGCGAACCAATTGCGCGTTTCAGAAATGAAATCCAGCTTGTGCCCGAACTTCGGGTTGATCGCGCGATCCGGCTCATCGCCGCCCGCCGGCACATAGAAATCGTGCAATTCAATCGGCCCGCCCGGGGCCTCGACCATCGCCGCGATATGCCGGCAATCGCCCTTGCCGCACCAATCCGGTGCGATATCCAAACGCTGTAGCGGGTGGCGGGATAAGATCGCCACCCCATTATAGCCCTTCATCCCGCGATGAATGACATGCGGGTAGCCCAGCGCGACAACGTCCGCCATCGGGAACAAATCGTCGGGGACCTTCGTCTCCTGCAGGCAAATCACATCGGGATTCAACTGCGACGCCAAATCGCCGAGCAGCCCCATCCGCAAACGGAGGGAGTTGATGTTCCAGGTGGCGATCCGCATCAGACGACCCGGGTCGTAACGGTGCCGACACCCTCGACGACGCCTTCCATCAGGTCGCCCTTCTGCACCGCGGCCACGCCCTCAGGCGTGCCGGTGTAGATCAGGTCGCCCGGCGCGAGGGTCACCAGCCCGGACAGGTAAGCAATCGTCTCCTGCACGTTCCAGATCATCATCGACAGGTCGGAGGTCTGGACAACCTTGCCGTTCACCTTCAGCTCAATCAGGCCCTTGCCCGGATGCCCGATCCTGGAGGCCGGAACCATCAGCCCAATCGGCGCCGACAGATCGAAACCCTTGCCCATATCCCAGGGCTTGCCCTCTTTCTTGGCGGCGTTCTGCAGGTCGCGCCGGGTCATATCCAGGCCGGCGGCATAGCCCCAGACGTGACGAAGCGCGTCGGCCTCGGCGATGTTGGCGCCGCCTTCACCGATGGCGACCACCAGCTCCATCTCGTGGTGCAGGTCCTTGCTCTTCGGCGGATACGGCATGTCGCCGTCATTCAGCAGCAGCGCATCGGCCGGCTTCATGAAGAAGAACGGCGGCTCCCGATCCGGGTCGCTGCCCATCTCCCGCGCATGGGCGGCGTAGTTGCGGCCCACGCAGAACACGCGGCGGACAGGGAAAGACCCGCCGCCGGCAACCGGCACGGACACGATGGGCGGCGGGGGGATGACATAATCGGCCATGGAACATGATCCCGGGGCTGGAGAAAGCAATGCCCGCTCATACAGGGCTGGGTTCCCCAGGGAAATAGGGGGTTGCCGCTGTCGTGATCGCCCGAACGCGATCCATTAAAGATATCCGGAGGCTATCCGATATATAAATGGCTCCAAGGCGCTACATCCCCGATAGCCAAAGCACAATTCGGGCTGCGGGGCCGCCCGCAGCAGTGCATGACCGGCCGAACCAACGAGGTCCCCCATGCACCAAACCATCGAACCCGGCATTCTCTATTTCGGCACCCCCGTGGTGCTGATTTCCACCGTCAACGCGGATGGATCATTCAACCTCGCCCCTATGTCCTCCGCCTTCTGGTTGGGCTGGCGCTGCGTGCTGGGCCTCGCCGCGGCGTCGAAGACTACCGAAAACCTGATCCGTACCCGGGAATGTGTCCTCAACCTTCCCTCAGCCGCTGAGGTGGGCATGGTGGATCGGCTGGCGCTGACGACCGGGTCGGACCCGGTGCCGGAGGGCAAGCAGCGCCGCGGCTATCGCCACCACGCCGACAAGTTCGGGTTGTCCGGGTTCACCCCCCTCCCCTCACAAACCGTCGCCGCGCCGCGAGCCAAAGAATGTCCCGTGCAGTTGGAAGCGGTGGTGGAAGCCGTGCATGGCATCGCCGCGGACGACCCGGTCCTGCAAGGCCGCGTGGTGACGCTGGAGGTGCGGATCCAGCGCGTCCACGCCGAACAATCCATCCTGATGGACGGTCATGACAACCGCATCGACCCCAACAAATGGCGGCCGCTGATCCTGAGCTTTCAGGAGTTCTATGGCCTGTCGCCGAAGCTGCATCCCTCAGCGCTGGGAACGATTCCGGAGGACCTGTATCGCGGCCCGGATATCGAGCGCGCCCGTGCCTCTACCCCTCGATAGCATAAGCCCGCCAGACTTAGAGCGTGATCAAAGCGATCGCTTCGAACGCTGGCACGCCAGCCTGGGCACGATCACGCGGGCCTTATGAGGCCCAGCGCGACCCTGGAACATACGGCGCGTAATGATAGCGTCCGGCCAGCCGCGCCCATTTGGCGGACGTCGCTGGATCCAATTCCATATCGTCAGCGCCACCGTTGGCGATGGTCTTGAAGCCGAGATGGGCATAGACTTGTCGCGCATGGTCGTTGGCGGCACATAATCGAATCTTGCCGCCACAACCGGCGGCGACCGACAGCTGCACGGCCTTTTGCATCAGGACACCGCCGCAATCGGCAGATCCTGGATGTGTGGCCAGATAATCGATATGCAGGAACCCATTCCCAGCCTGAGCGATGGTCATCACGCCGATCGGCTGGGCGCAGATCAGGTAGACCCAAAGATCTTCCGTGTCGGGATGCCAGTCGTCTTTGATAGCATCAACAATGCCATAAGCCGATCCGCCGCGCTCGAGCCATTGCTGGTGGGCCGCATCCCTACCGGCGCTGGGAGGGGCGGCGGCCCCTACGTCCGTCAGATAGTTTGCGATCGCTGCTTTCAGATTTCTCAGGACAGCTCGTCCCGAGCGTAAATCCGGCGCTTTAACGATCGGGGGTTCGGTTATCCATCCTATTGGCATTTCGGTTGCTCTATCGCTATCGGGTCGTCGGATCATGCAGGTCCAAGGTGAATTCTATCAAGTTCAGGCCTTTGGGTCAGCCTTGCCCTACCCTTCAATCACATAAGCCCGCCAGGCCGAACGGCCCGTCGCCTCCCGCACCAGCCCCTCGTCAGTCAGGCGCTTCAACAGATCG
>CAIUPC010000053.1 GCA_903900905.1 uncultured Acetobacteraceae bacterium | reverse complement strand
TCCGCCGCGTCCCGGCGGCCTCGATGTGCTGGCGCAACACCTTCTGGGCCTGGCCTGTTCGGCACCGTTCCTGCCCGATGACGCCTATGCCGAAGTTATTACGGCCGCGCCCTATGCCGCACTGCCGCGCCAGGATTTCGACGATGTGCTGGCCTATGTCGAGCATGGCGGCTACGCCCTCACCGCCTACGAACAATGGCACAAATTGTTTCGCGACAGCGAGGGCCGCATGCACGTCCGCTCCGCCCGCATCGCCGCCCAGCACCGGATGAATATCGGCACCATCGTCGAAGCCCCCTTGCTGAAAGTGCGCCTCGTATCCGGCAGATCGCGGATCGGCCCAACCCTCGGAGAAATCGAGGAATATTTCGTCGGCCTGCTGCGCCCCGGCGACACCTTCATGTTCGCCGGCCGCCTGTTACGATTTATCCGGTTGCACGAAATGATCGTGGAATGCGCCGAAGGCGGCGAGGGGGAGCCGATGGTCCCCGCCTATGAAGGCGGGCGCATGCCGCTGACCACCAATCTGGCCGATCGGGTGCGGGGATTGTTGCAAAATCCGGGTAGTTGGGATGTATTCCCTGAACAAGTACAGGAATGGTTGCGCATGCAGCGCGCGTTCTCCCGCATGCCGGGCCGGAATGACCTGCTGGTTGAGACCTTCCCGCGTGGTGACCGCTGGTACCTCGTCGCCTATTGTTTCGAGGGCCGCAATGCGCATCAGACGCTGGGCATGCTGATCACCAAGCGGATGGAGCGCTTCGGCTTCGCGCCGTTGGGCTTCGTCGCCACGGACTATGTGCTGGGTATCTGGTCGGTGCATAAGCCGTACGATGTGGCGCGCTTGTTCGAGGAGGACATGCTCGGCGACGATCTGGAAAGCTGGCTGGCCGATAGCTCGATGCTGAAGCGGACTTTCCGCAATGTCGCGGTGATCGCCGGTCTGATCGACCGCAACCGTCCGGGGGCGGAGAAAACCCGCAAGGCCGTGACGGTCAACGCCGACCTGATTTACAATGTCCTGAGGCAGCATCAACCGGATCACATTCTGCTGCGGGCCACCCGGGCCGATGCGGCCTCTGGCTTGATCGATGTCGGGCGGATCGCGGCGATGTTGCGGCGGGTGAAGGGGCGGATCGTGCATATGGTGCTATCGCGCGTGTCCCCGCTGGCGGTGCCGGTGCTGCTGGAAATCGGACGGGAAAGCGTGCGTACGGGGGATAATGAGGACGCGCTACTGGCGGAGGCGGAAGCGATCATCGAAGAATCCGCCGGCCTGCGGGAGCCGCCGCGCCCGAAGGCAATCCACCGGGGCAACGCGGCGAAAAAACGGCCGGCGCAGGCGGATTTGTTTGGGTAAGGATGGGCGCGCCTCCAGCGGCGGGTAAACCTCAACCAAATCTTGCCAACCCAAAAGGCCGCAAATCGAACCGGCCGGCCCGCGGGTCCGCGATCCGCTCCGCCACCGCATCCCCGATCCCGGCGGAATGCTTAAATCCATGCCCGGAACAAGCGGAAATGACCGTGACGCGATCCATGTCAGGATGCTGGTCGATCAGGAAATTCACGCCAGGCGCCTCGGTGTACATACACGTCTTCACCGCCGTCAGCCGCGGCGAGACCCCGGCGAATTTGCCCGCCACGAATTGGGCATGAAAGGTCGCTATCTCCTCGCCCGTGGAGCCTAGCCGGCGCGCATCCGGGTCGGTCCAGGCGGTCCGCCGCTCTTCCGCGATTTTGACGCCGGTGGCGCCATGCGGGGTGGGAAACCCATACACATGCCCGCCACCATGCGCGTAATGGCGGATGTAGGTGGGGCATTTTTCCGGCGTGTAGAGCCCAGGCTCATCGGCCTCAAACCAATGCAGCACCTGCCGTGTCGGCCGCAGCAGGCGATCAAACGGGGCGCCAAGCAGCTTTGCCACCCAGGCGCCAGCGGCAACGACCGCGTATTCCGCCTCAATGGCCCCGGTGGCCGTTTCGATCCGGACCCAATTGTTGCCCTGCACGATCCCGGTCACCGCGGTATTGCGCAGGATCGTGGCACCTTCCCGTTCGGCCGCCTCCAACTGCACGCGGATGCAAGCCTCGGGGTACACGAACCCGGCGCCGGGTTCGTAATAAGCGGCGTCATGCGCATCCAGCCCGGTGAACTGCGGGAAGCGCGCGTTCAGTGCCGCCCGGTCCAACATTGCGTGCTCAATACCAAACCTCTCCGCCACCTCCCGCGATCGGCCGAAGAAGCGGGGCTTGTTACGATCGCCCTCGTCCTGCTCTTGCCCGATCACGACGCAGCCGCAATTCACCATCAGGCTTTCGCCGGTCTTAGCCTCAAAATCCCGCCAGATTTCGTGGGAGCGAATGGCGAACGGCGCAAAATCCGGTCCTTCACCAACGCCGAGGCGCGTGATGCGCGTCTCCCCATGCGAAGAGCCCTGATCGTGCGGCGGGTCGAACCGGTCGATGCCGATGGCGCGGACGCCGCGCTGCGCCAGCTGATAAAGCGCCGCGGCACCCATTGCGCCCAGACCAACGACAACCGCACCGTATTTTGCGCTCTGAACCGGCATCGCAGCCTCCTGAAAACGGTTGAACAGGCCGACGCGAGCTTATCACCGCCGTTTCAGCCTGTCAGGATCGCCTCCTCGACATCCCGCAACCGATCCTTCCCGAAATAAATATCCTCACCCACGAAGAAGGTCGGGGATCCGAAGCACCCCCGCGCCACCGAGGCATCGGTATTGGCGATCAACCGCGCCTTCACCGCCGGCTCCTCCGCCCGGGCCAGGATCGCGGCCCCATCCAACCCCGACGCATCCAGCGCGGCCCGGATCACATCGGGCTCGTCCATCTTCTTCGGCTCTTCCCACATATGGTGGTAAACGGCCTCGACATAGGCGGGCAGGAACCCATCCATTTCCGCCGCCACCGCGCCGCGCATGATGCGCAGCGTATTGACCGGAAAGAACGGGTTGCGCTGATACCGCGTCAGCCCATGACGGCGGAGGAAACGTTGCACCTCCAACCGTTCATACTCCGGCTTGTTCCTGATCCCGGCGAAGGCTTCGGAGGGGGAGCGATTGCCGGTCGCCTTGAACACGCCCCCCAGCAACACCGGGACATAGACGAATTTCACGCCGGTGCGGGCTTCGATCGCGGGGATGACCCGATGCGACAAATACGCGTTCGGGCTGCCGAAATCGAAATGGAACTCAACCCTGGGCTTCACCAGTTTTCTCCGTAAGGCCGCAAATCCAGCTCATGCGTCCAGCCGTCGCGGGGCTGCTGGTGCAGCGCCCAATAGGCATCGCCGATGGTGTCGGGGTTGACCAGGCGATCCGGCTCCAGCCGGTGTTCGGCGCCGCGGGCCTTGATGCGGTCCCGCACCCAGGCGGTATCGACGCCGGCGTCGATCACCAGATGCGCGACATGGATGTTCTGTGGCCCCAGTTCCCGCGCCATGCTCTGCGCCACCGCCCGCAGCCCGAACTTGGCACTGGCGAAAGCCGCATAACCATTGCCGCCGCGCATGCTGGCGGTCGCGCCGGTGAAGAAGATCGAGCCACGGCCATGCGGCAGCATCTGGCGCGCCGCCTCCCGCCCGGTCAGAAACCCGGCGTAACAGGCGAGTTCCCAGACCTTGCGGAACACCCGCTCGGTGGTCTCGAGCACGGGGAAGTTCACATTGGCGCCGACATTGAAGATCGCGGCTTCCAGGGGCGCGGCGTCATTGGCCTCCCGCATGAAGGCCGTGATGTCGTCTTCGTTGCGCGCGTCCAGGGAGCGTCCGATGCAAACGCCGCCGGCAGCCTCGATGTCAGCGATCAGCGGCGCCAGCTTGTCGCCATTGCGGCGGCCACAGAAGACCCGATAGCCCTCCCGCGCGAAGCGGCGGGCGATGGCGGCGCCGATATAATCCCCGGCCCCAACGACCGCGACGGATGCGTGCCTCATCTGACCCGCGCCCCCAACGTGCGGTGCAACAGAAACACCCCGCCGCAACATATGAACAGCATGCCGCCCCAAAGCCCCACAGCCACCCAGTCCCCGTCCCGCAGCGCTTCCAGCGACAGGCCGGCGATCGCGGCAGGATAGACATGCGCCGGCGCCCAGACAAAGGCCGAGGTCACATTGGCAACCACGAAGCGCCGCCGCCGCATCCCCGCCATCCCCGCCACCAGCGGTACGGTCGAGCGCAACACCGGAACGAAACGGCACAGCGCGACACTGGCGGTGCCATAGCGCTCGAAAAACCAATCCGCCTGATTCATGAGATGCGGCTTGCGGGAGAACGGCCACATGCCCCGCAGCCGATCTTTGTAGCGGCCGCCGCACCAGAAGGAGACGAAATCGCCGATAACCGCGCCGATGATGGCCAGCACCAGGAACGGCACCATCGCCTGCCCCGCCACCGCGGCAGCCCCCGCCACCGCCATCAGGATCGGCGTGCCGGGAATCAGAATGCCCAGCACGGCCACCGCCTCAATGATCGCGGCGGCGAACGCGATCGCCAAAGCCCAGCCCGGGTTTTGCGCGACCAGCCCAACGATGGAATCAACCCACGACCAGATCATTCAGCGCCGACCATTCCATTGGTTGCCGCGGCCGGACGGCCAGCGGGTTCGGAAGCCTACCCTGAGCAGCCGTCTCAGGTTCAGGTCAACATAATTTTCATCCAGATTCTAGCGGAAACCACCCATAAAATACCCAATTGACCAAGCCCGCACGGAGCATGCTAAGTAGCCGCAATAAAATTCCAGGGAGTCCCAAGGATATGAAACGCCTGATACCGTTGACATTTGCCATTTTACTGGCGGCCACGCCCGGTTGGGCACAGATCTCCGACAATGTCGTAAAAATCGGCGTGCTGACCGATCTCGGTGGCATTTATTCCGCCAATACCGGCATTGGATCGGTCGAAGCGACCAAGATGGCGGTCGAAGATTTCGGCGGCACGGTCCTGGGCAAAAAGATCGAGGTCATCGCTGGCGATCATCAGCAAAAAGCCGATATCTCCTCCGCCCTGGCGCGGAAATGGATCGATGAGGAAAAAATCGACGTCATCACCAACGTCGCCAATTCGGCGGTGGCCCTCGCGGTGCAGGCGGTCGCCCGGGAAAAGAACCGGGTTCTGATCAACACCGCCGCCGCGACGTCCGATTTCACCGGCAAGGCCTGCTCCCCCGTCGGTATCGGCTGGACCTATGACACCTATGCCCTCGCGGCCGGCACCGGCAAAGCGCTCGTCAAGCAAGGCGGCGATACCTGGTACTTCCTGACCGCCGATTACGCCTTCGGTCACGCGTTGGAGCGCGATA
>CAIUPC010000052.1 GCA_903900905.1 uncultured Acetobacteraceae bacterium | reverse complement strand
GAAAGGCGTGGGTGCCGACCTGCGTCGGCATGACGGGTAACGATGGCCGGTACGTCATTCATTTTACGGGTTGGTATTATTCCCCTCACCCTGGCCGTTCCCTATGGCCCCGTTTCGCCCGTTTTCCCCGGGGGACGGAACGGATTGTTGCGTTTGGTTTCCAATTCCGGGGCTACACGAGAACCAGTGAGGTCCAGTTCACTCAGATTGATCAGCCCCGACAGCACGGACACATCAGCGACCTGGGTGTAGTCGAGATCGAGCCTTTGCAATTTTTGCCTGAGTCGCCCCGGGCCACCACCGGCAATCTTCGGCGGTTGGCCTATTCCGCCGCGACTGCCATCGGCGCCCGGCTGGCGGCTTCACGCACCAGCGGCAGCAGGTGCCGCCCGTAATCGGTCGCATCCTCCAGCGGATCGAAGCCGCGGATCAGGAAGGTCGTCACGCCCAGCGCGTGATATGCCATCAGCGACTCCGCCACCTGTTCCGCCGTGCCCACCAAGGACGTGGTGTTCGACCCGGCGCCGACAACCGCCGCGACCTCGGTCCACAGGCGGGTATCGCGCACCCGCCCGCCCGCCGCCGCTTCCAGCAGCCGCGCCGAACCGACGCTTTCGGGCTTGGCGTTGAACCGGCCGACGCCGGCGCCACGCAGGTCGCGGATCCGTTCGATGATGCGATCCGCGCGTTTCCAGGCGCCCTCTTCCGTGCTGGCCAGGACCGGGCGCATGGACAGGCTGAAGCGCATCGTCTCCGGCTTGCGGCCGATACGGGCGCAGGCGGCGCGGACGCGGGTGATAGTGTCGCGGGCCTGGTCCAGCGTCTCCCCCCAGAAGGCATAGATGTCGGCGTGTTTGGCGGCGAATTCGATCGCGAGATCCGACGATCCGCCAAAGAAAACCGGAATATGCGGCTTCTGGATCGGCTTGACCCGCGCGAAGGCATTCTCGACCTTGTAGTACGCCCCCGCATGGCTGAACGGCTTATCCGCGGTCCAGGTCTGGCGCATCAGGCCGACATACTCGTCGGTGCGGCGATAGCGCTCGTCATGGCTCAGGAAGTCGCCATCGCGGCCCTGCTCCACCGGATCGCCGCCGGTGATGATGTGGATGCCGCCGCGCCCGCCGGAGAATACATCGAAGGTCGCGAACAACCGCGCCGCATAAGTCGGTGCGATGAAGCCCGGCCGGTGCGCGATCATGAAATTCAGCGTCTTGGTGCTCTGCGCGGCGTGGGTCGCGACCAGTACGGCGTCGGCGTCGGAGGAATTATGCGCGATCAGCACGCGTTCGAACCCGGCTGCCTCATGCGCCTGGGCGAAGCGGGCGATGTAGTCGGGATCGATCGTGGGGCCCTGGGCGGGGTGGATCTCCGATTTGGCCTCGGCCGCGATCATGCCGATGAATTCGATGGACATGGTGGTCTCCTGCCTGACGTTGATTCAACCTATTGAGAACCGCGGCCAGCGTCCATGGCCGCGGTCGCGCCCGTGGAGGGCCCATCATCCCAAAGGTTGATTTGCCCCGGCGCTTCCCGCAAGAAAGCAGCGTATTTAACCGGATCGGACGCAATTTTCGATGCGCATCTTCCAACACTGGCAGGACCTGCCGCCGGACGCCCGTGGCGCCACCGTCGCATTGGGCAATTTCGATGGCGTGCATCGCGGCCATGCCGGCCTCTTGCGCGCTGCCCATGCTGCGCGGCCGGACACACCACTCGCGGTGCTGACCTTCGAACCGCATCCGCGGGAGGTCTTCCGCCCCGAGGACCCGCCGTTCCGCCTCACCCTTTCGGCCGAACGCGCGGATGCTCTGGCCGCCGCCGGGGTCGAGATCCTGTATGAAATTCCGTTCAATCACGCATTCAGCCTGATGCCGGCGGAGGATTTCGTGACCGAAGTGCTGCATCGCGGCCTCGGTGCGCGTCACCTCGCGGCCGGGGAGGATTTCGCCTTCGGCTTCCGCCGCGGCGGCGATACCGGCTTCCTGGCGAATCGCGCGGAAGCCCTGGGCATGGGCCTCAGCCTGATCCCGCCGGTCACGGACACGCGCGGGCCATTATCCTCAAGCCGCATCCGCCGGGCCTTGCAGGACGGCTATCCGGAACGCGCCACGGCTGAACTTGGCCGCCCCTGGGCGATCAGGGGGGAGGTCGCGCATGGTGACAAGCGCGGCCGTACCATTGGTTTCCCCACCGCGAATGTCGCCCTTGGCCGCCATCTGGAACCCGCCCGCGGGGTCTATGCCGTGACCATCCGCACGGCCGAAGGCAGCGTCTATGACGGTGTGGCCAATATCGGCCGCCGCCCGACGGTGAATGCCGGACCGGAAAGCCGGCTGGAGGTCAATCTGTTCGATTTCTCCGGCGACATCTATGGGACTGAGATCACCGTCGCTTTGCACGCGTTTATCCGGGCAGAGATCAAGTTCTCCGGTCTGGATGCCCTGAAGGCCCAAATCGCGGCCGATGCGGCGGAGGCCCGCCGGCTGCTCGCGATCATCAAATAACCGGAGGACTCCCAATGCCGATGCTCAAACGCCCCGACGGGGAGATTTACTATGAGGAATTCGGGAAAGGCTTCCCGATCCTGCTGTTCGCGCCGGGCGGCCTGCGTTCCCGCCTGGAGATGTGGCACCACCCCAAGGACGGCCCGCGCCGCAGCTGGTGCGACTGGACCGAGGTGCTGGCGGAAGCCGGCTACCACGTCGTCGCCATGGACCAGCGCAACGCCGGGCAGTCCCGTTGCGCGATCGAAGCCGATCATGGCTGGCATACTTATGCGGCCGACCATATGGCGTTGATGGACCATGTGGGGGCGGAGCGGTTCCATGTCCTCGGCGGCTGTATCGGCGGCAGTTTCTGCATCAAGGCGGTGGAAACCGCACCTGGGCGCGTGGTCAGCGCCGTGCTGCAGAACCCGATTGGGCTGCACCCGGCGTTTCCGTCCTATTTCCCCGACAGCCATATCGAATGGAGCAAGGAAAAGCGCGCCGAACGCCCGGATCTGGATGAGGCGAAGATCGCCGCCTTCGGCCGCAACATGTGGGACCACCCGTTCGTATTCTGCTCCAGCCGGGACTTCGTGAAGCATTTCCCCGCACCGGCGATTCTATTGCCCGGCACGGATACGCCACATCCGGCGGCAACCTCGGCTGAGTTGGAGGAACTGCTGCCCGGCCTGGAAGTGATCCGCGACTGGCGCGGGCCGGAGCATATGGAGACGCAGCGGACCCGGGTGCTCGATTTCCTGGCGCGGCACACACCGAAGTAGGAAATGAGCCGTCGTGGCCGGGCTTAACCCGGCCACCCCATTCACGCGGTCCGGCGCTTCTGGTGGCCCTCGGGTTTTACCCGAGGACGACGGATGCAAGTGGGGCGGGTGATCCGCACCGCCCCACCGCAATCGGGTCAGGGGCGCGCGATGTGCCAGGTGTTGTTGGCGACGCCTTCGCCGACGGTATCACCGGGTTTGGTGTCCTTGATGAAGGTGTAGAGCGGCTTGCCGCGCAGGGCCCACTGCTTGCTGCCATCGTCGCGGGTGACGACGGTCCAGTCGCCCGAGGCCTCCCCGGAAGTAGCAGCCAGCGGCGGCCAGTTTTCCGCGCATTTTCCGTTGCAGACCGATTTGCCGGCGGTGTCTTTATCGAAGGAATACAGCGTCATGCCCTTGGCATCGACCAGCGCCTTGCCTTTGGCGGTGTCGGCCGTGACGGCCGGCGGGGCCGATGGCGTGGCGCAGCCACTGAGCGACAGGCCGAGCAGGGCGGCCAAGAAAACGGTATGTTTGAACATTGAAGACTCCTCAACCGCCGGCGATCGTGACGGCGTTGAGAGATCAGACGGTCACGCGGGCGCTTTATTCCGTCCCCACGGGCGGGAGCCAAACCTGACCGCCTGGCACGTATCGTGCGGGACTTGGGACGCATTCCCACGCCGCAAGCGCCGAAAGGCGGCCACCTTTCGGTAGCCGGCCATTGTACAGGTGATCCAGGCCCGCCGGGCCATGCGATTCAGGCCCGCCGGGCCATGCGATCCAGGCCGCCGGGCCATGGACCTGGTTCAGATCAGGCCGTTCTTCTTCATGATATCGATTATCGTGTCAGCGGTCTGAACGGCGGCCGCCACTGCCGCCGCCCGGCCGATTGCTTCGCCAATGCCCCGAACCGCGTCCCCGATTGAGCCTGCACCCGTAACGGTGAGCAGTTCATCGTCATTGAGGGCGCGGATGCTGTTGGTGTCGATGCTTTCCATGATGGGTACTCCTTTGGGTTGGTGCTTGTCTCGTCCGGGCCATCCCGTTCGAACAACGCCACCTTGCCCCGTGCCCGTTCGCCGCGATGTGCCCGGCGGCACAGGCCCGAAAATGTTCCCTCCGATCCGCACGTCACCCTTGACCACGGCGCGCCGCCAACCCGGTTGATCCGTGTGCTCCGCACAACCCTCGGTCCCGGCCATGGCAACCGTGTTTACGCAGAGATAAAAGAGCCTTTGGTTACCTGCGACGCCGCTCTTGAATTTTGATACCGTATAGGTTATCATCTGAGGATGCCGCAGGTCGTTCAATATCTACGAATGGACGACACATGCCCCTTCGAGGAGGCGTTCCTCGGCCTTCGTGACACCATCGCCAAGGCCAGAATCGATAGTGCGATCCGCAAATTGGAGCGCGGTTTGCTTCCCGAAGTGAAACCGGTTGGCGAAGGTGTTCATGAGGCTCGGATCGACCATGGCCCGGGTTACCGCTACCGGATTCACAGATCGTGGGAACGAATTTGGTCTGTCGTGCTCAATATCGTCATGGCCCGGCTTGTCCCTACCGCGTTCACAGATCGCGGAAACGATTTTTCTTGCTCTATCTCTTCAACGTTGACTCGATGGCGCCGGTTCGATGCGGTCATTGAGGGTGATTCGGGGATGAACGATCTGGGGTCGTT
>CAIUPC010000051.1 GCA_903900905.1 uncultured Acetobacteraceae bacterium | reverse complement strand
GCGCGACCGGCGCGGCCTTGCCATCATGCACGATCGGGGCGGCTTTGCTCGTGCCCGTCGCGACGGAAGCGGGCTTGGCGGTCTTGCTGTCATGGCTGACGACAGCGGCGGAGCCAGTCTTCGCGTCGGCCTTCATTTCGGTGCCCGTGGTGCCAACCGTGCCGTTCGGTTGCGCATAGACGCTCACGGGGAGGATCGCGAGGCCGGCGACGAAGAGACCGGTGGTGGCGAGCGTCAGGAGGCGGTTCATGGGAGGTTTCCTTTCTGCCGGGGGAGGAGTTGGTTGCTCCCGGCTGAGAAGGATTAAGCCCCCGGATTGTGTTGGGATCGCGATGCGGGTGTGTCGGGATCGTGGCATTCATACCGAATTGGCATTAATAATCTGTCATCCGCCGGACAGGTGTTCGCGTTGACTCCCGGCGTCCCTGGCCGCAGAGGAACCGGGTCGCCACATCCAGGAAGCACACCATGCCTTTGACCGGAATCCGGGTCCTTGATCTCACGCGGGTGCTGTCCGGCCCGTTCTGCACCGCGCTGCTGGGCGATCTCGGCGCCGATGTGATCAAGGTGGAAGCGCCGGAGGGCGATTCGATCCGCGGTCAGGGCGCGATTAAAGACGGATTGTCGGGCTATTTCGCGCAGTTCAACCGCAACAAGCGCTCCCTGCGCCTGGATCTGCGCAAGGCCGAGGGGAAGGAGATCCTGGCCCGGTTGATCGCGCAGTCGGATGTGCTGGTGGAGAATTTCCGGCCCGGCGTGTTGGACCGCATGGGGTTTCCGGCGGCGCGGCTGAAGGAATTGCGCCCCAGCCTGGTCAGCTGCGCCATCAACGGCTTCGGCAGCACCGGCCCGTATCGGGATCGTCCGGCCTTCGACTTCATCGCCCAGGCGCTGAGCGGCTTCATGAGCGTCAATGGCCGTGATGGCGACCCGCCGCTGCGCTCCGGCCTGCCGATCAGCGATTTGATCGCGGGGTTGTATGCGGCGCTGTCGATCGTGGCGTCCGTGCAGCGGGCGCGGGCGACGGGGCAGGGGCAACAGACCGAGGTCTCGCTGACCAACGGCATGGTCAGCATGCTGTCCTATATCGCCACCAATTACTTCGCGAGTGGCATCGTCCCCTCGCGCAGCGGCAACGATCACCCGATCGCCGCGCCCTATGGGCTGTACCCGACCCGGGATGGGGAGATTGCCATCGCGCCGCCCGACGATGTGTTTTTTGGGCGGTTGGCGGATGTGCTGGGGCTGCCGGGTCTGAAGGCCGATCCTTTGTATGCGACGCAGATCGCGCGGGTTGCGAACCGGGCGCGGATCAATGCCATTGTCGGCGGCAAGTTCGCGACCGAGAGCACGCAATACTGGGTGGAGACGTTGAACGCCGCCGGCGTCCCCTGCGGCCCGGTTAATACGGTGGAGCAGGTGTTCCAGGACCCGCAGGTTCTGGCGCAGGAGATGGTGATGGAGGTCGAGCACCCCGGCCATGGGCTGGTGCGCATGCTGGGTTTCCCGATGAAGCTGTCGGAAACGCCGTGCCAGGTCCGCCGCCCGGCGCCCGGGTTGGGGGAGCACTCGGACGAGATTCTTGCCAGTGTCGGCTATGACGATGCGGCCCGTGCGGCTTTGCGGGGGGCGGGGGTGGTTTGAGGGCGTGGGATGGATCTGTCTCAAGGCGTTGTTTTCGGGTCTTTTGTATCGTTTTGTGAGAATATCGTGCCTTTGGGCCGGTTACTTGCCGGAGGGGGGACGATCGGTGCAATGGGGTCTCGTATCTGTCTCAAAGAGCTGTTTTTTGTTTATTGATATCCTTTAGTGAGAATGGCTGAGGCGGTATTAACGTCGTCTCATACCAGCCTTCCTTGATGCTGACGCACAGGCCGCTTCCCGCCGTTATGGCGGGCCCACGGGCCGGGCTGCCCCGCCCGAGGACAGGCTCCGGCCCGCCATCCATGATTTTGTAGATTACAACAGGAAAGTCGTGGGTGGTCCGCCTTCCAGACTGTGTGAAAACTCCTCCGAAATCGTCTAGAATCGCAACAACGATTCGCGGTTTCAAG
>CAIUPC010000050.1 GCA_903900905.1 uncultured Acetobacteraceae bacterium | reverse complement strand
CTGCTCCAGCGTCATCCCCGGGCTTGTCCCGGGGACCAGGGTTTCCGCTGCTGCCGCGCTTGGTCCCCGGGACAAGCCCGGGGATGACGCCGGGGAAGCCGGGGCGTCGTCGCTTACGTTAGCGCCCATGGGGACAAGCCCGGGGATGACGGTTTTTTGGAGCCAAAGCCCGTCCAGGTAAAAGCATCGCGGCCCAATGCGATACAACGGGCTGGATTGAGTTCTGGCTTGCGGGTGGGTGTCCGGCCCACCATATTCGGCACGTTCGTCAGGAAAGCTCCCCCATGCGTCTGCCAGTTTCGATCGTTCTACGCGCTGTTCTGATGGGTTCGGCCGCCGTGCTGGCGGTGCCGGGCATGGTTGCGGTGCCTTCGGCGCCGGCCTACGCGCGTTCGGCGCCGGAGAGCTTTGCTGATCTGGCTGAGAAGTTGTTGCCCGCGGTGGTCAATATCTCGTCCTCGCAGGTCATCCAGGCCAAGAGCGAAAAGCCGGGCAGCGGGCCGGAAATGCCGTTATTCCCGCCTGGGTCGCCGTTCGAGCAGTTTTTCAAGGACTTCATGAACCGTAACCGCCCGGGTAACCGCGGCGAGCCGGCGCCGGAGCGGCGGGCGCAAAGCCTCGGCTCCGGGTTCATCATCGATCCCAGCGGCTATGTGGTGACCAACAACCATGTCATCGACGGCGCCGATGAGATCACCGTCACGCTGCAGGATGGCACATCGCTGAAGGCGACCCTCGTTGGCCGTGACGAGTCCGGTGACATCGCGCTGTTGCAGGTCAAGCCGGACAAGCCGCTGCCCTCCGTGTCGTTCGGCGATTCCGATAAAGCCCGCGTCGGTGACTGGGTGATTGCTATCGGCAATCCGTTTGGCCTTGGCGGCTCGGTGACCGCGGGCATCGTGTCGGCGCGCGGGCGCAATATCCATCAGGGCCCCTACGACGACTTCATGCAGACCGACGCGGCGATCAACCAGGGGAACTCCGGCGGCCCGCTGTTCAATATGGATGGGGAGGTCGTGGGCATGAATACCGCGATCTACTCTCGTTCGGGCGGTTCCATCGGCATTGGGTTCTCGATCCCGTCGAAGATGGTCAAGAACATTGTCGCCCAACTGCGTGAGGTCGGTCATCCCGTGCGCGGCTGGCTCGGTGTGCGCATCCAGCAGGTGACGCCCGACATCGCCGAGAGCGTGGGGCTGAAAGAGCCCAATGGCGCGATGATCGCGGGCGTGAACGATGGCGGGCCGGCGGATAAGGCCAAGATCCGGAACGGCGATATCGTGCTGAAATTCAACGGCCGCGACGTGAAGGACATGCCGGCGTTGCCGCGCATCGTGGCGGAGTCCGAGGTTGGCAAGCAGGTGCCCATCGTGCTCTGGCGCGATGGCAAGGAAGTGATCGTGCAGGCGACGCTGGCGGAAAAGCCGAGCGATGCGGCCTTGGCGGCGGGCGACACCGGCGGCAAGAGCGAAGGCGCGAAACCGCTGGAACTGGCGGTCCTCGGCCTGAAGATTTCCCCCATTGGCGCTGACACAAAAGATAAATACCAGATCGCCGACGATCAGAAGGGCGTCGTGATCGTCGAGGTCGCGCCTAATAGCGCGGCGGCGGAGCGGGGGTTGAAACCGGGCGATGTGATCGTCGAGGTGCAGCAGGGTGAGGTTGCCACGCCGGATGATGTGCGCAAGCGCGTTGAGGATGTGCGCAAGGAAAACCGCAAGTCGGTGTTGATGCTGGTGCAGCGGCGCGATGGGCTCCAGTGGGTGCCGCTGTCGCTGTCGGCGGCCAAGGACAAGAAGCCGGGGTGAAGCGGGGGCGGCCGTTCCCCGCGGTGTCCGCGGGCCGGGCGCACGCAACGGGAGATGTCTCATGTTGGGTCGTGTGATTGGAACGCTGGTTGCCTTGAGTGTGTACGGTGTCGTGATGATGCTGGCATCGCCCATGCTGACTGTCGCACAGGGCAACGCGGCGGGCGGGCAGTTCGCCAATAGCGATGCCGCCGGGGTGAATTCGGTGATTACCATGGGGATCAATGGCAGCCTCGGGGCTCTGCCGGCCCTGGTGTTGCTCGCGGTTCTGGCGTTGATCTGGTTGGAGCCGATCAAACGGCGGTTCAAGGGGGGCGGGTTCGCGGTGGGGTTGGTGGCTCTGTTGGGCGCACCGGCGGCGCAGGCCTATTACGATAAGACCGACTTTACCGAGGCCTATACGATCCTGCCCAACGAGTCCGCGTTCTGGATCCCCGATGCCGGGGCGAACAAGGACTCCCAGGCGCAGTTCGAGTCGGAGGCCTATCTGAACGCCAACAAGATCCCGTTGAAGCGGTTCATCGTGCCGCATGTGAAGCTGTCGGGCTCGGGCGGGTTCTTCGATTTTTTTGTGCCCGCGGGGCGGTTGATCATCGTCGATCGTACGCCGTTCAGCCGCGAATGGGTTGATTCCTCGGATCGCGGCACGTCCAAGCGGAAGGAAGGCTTCCCCTGCCAGACCAATGAGGGCCTGAACATCACCGTCGGCATTTCGGTGGGGGCATCGGTGCCAGAGGCGAATGCGGCGAAATATCTCTACCGGTTCGGGGTGCTACCAGTGACCGGTGATCGCACCAATCCGGCGATCATCTTCAATTCGGTCTATTACAGCCGCCGCGTGGCGGAGGTGATGGACGATGTCGGGCGTAAGAAGGTGCAGACCCTGGTTTGCGCCGAGATCACCGCCCGCACTTTCGACAAGGCCAATGCCG
>CAIUPC010000049.1 GCA_903900905.1 uncultured Acetobacteraceae bacterium | reverse complement strand
GTCGTTAGCGTGATCCGCGGGCAGGCCCTTGTTGCGCACGATTTCGGCAACACCCAACCGGCGGAAAATCTCCATCGTCCGGGCAGCGACATGATTGCATTTCACACCCGGCATCTGTCCGCGCGGATTCTGTTCGGCCACGATCACATCGATCCCGCGCCAGGCGAGATCGAGCGCCAGTGTGGAGCCAACCGGCCCGCCGCCGACAATCAAAACCGCGCTGCGCATCACGGGGGGCAAATCACGTTCACCAGCGCCTGCTGCCCCGCCCGCACCGCCGCCGCCGCGCGCTGAAGCGCCGCGGGCAAATCGGCCGGCCGTTCGACCCGCTCCCCATGCCCATCATGCGCCGCGACAATTTTCTCGAAATTCGGCGCCGGCAGATCGGCCATCAACCGCCCATCATCCTCGGCCGCGACGCCGGTGCCATACATTTCCAGCGTGGCCCGGCGCACCGCGCCGTACAGGGCATTGTTGTAGATCACCGTCAGCACCGGCAGTTTCTGCATCTGCGCGACATAGTGGCAGGCGGTGGGATTGGCGAACATGTAAGCACCGTCGCCCAGAACCGAAACAACCATGCGGCTGCGCGCCGCCAGCTTGGCGCCCAGCGCGGCCGGGAAACCCCAGCCCAGACCACCGGCGGAGCTCAGCGCGAACAGGCTGCCGGGCCGGGTCAGCGGGCAATATTCCTGACGGAACGAATACTCGCTGATCACGATGGCGTTGCGATCAATCACCTCCCGCAGGCAATGGTTCAGCCAGGGCAAGGAAATGGTTTCGGCCTGCCCGGCCTTCTCCACCTCGGCGCGCCAACCGGCGTGCAGGGCTTCGGACCGGGCGTTCAGACGCTCCATGCGGGCCGAGACATGCGGCATCGCGTAGGTGCGCAGTTCTTCGTTCAACGCGTTCAGCACCGACAGTGAGGTCGCGGTGATCGTCATATCCGACGGAAAACTGCGCATCGGCAGGCGGGCATGCAACGGGTCTTCGCCGATTTGCACGATGCGGGCACCGGCCGCGGGGGATTCCTTGCTGGGGATCCACGGCACATCCGTTTCGAACACAATCACCAGATCCGCGTCCGCCAGCAACGGTCCGGGGGCGGAACCCTGGAACATCGGATGCTCGGACCCCAGCGCGAAATAGCGGGTGTTGTACGGAATGACCGGAATGGCCCAGCGGTCGATCAGCTGTTCCAGCGCGATACTGTCGCGCGGGTCCTTCCCCAGCATGCCCGTGATGATCAGCGGATTCTTCGCCTGCCCGATCCAGCCCGCCAGAATTTCGATGTCATCGGCCGCCGGTACCGGCGCCCGCGGCCCGGCACGCTGGGCGCGGTTGGTGGCCGAGGGCCCCACCACCTCCCCCAACACTTCCCGCGGCAACGACAGATAGGACGGACCCTGCGGGGAGGCATGCGCGATCTCCAACGCCCGGTCCACCACCGTGGCGGCCTGATCGCCGCGCTTCATTTCGTAGTCCCACTTGACCATCTCGCGCAGCATACCGGCCTGGTCATACATCTCCTGCGCCCAGTGGATGTGCACGCTGCGGGAGCCCTCGGCGCCGGTTTCGGTGAAGGGGGTGCGGCCAGACGTCAACAGCATCGGCACCCGGTCGCGGCTGGCGTTGATCAGCATGTTGATGGCATTGGCCGTGCCGACGTTCGTATGCAGCATGACCGCCTGCGCCCGGCCCGAGACCATGGTGTAGCCATGCGCCATGCCCACCGCGCAGTTCTCATGCGGCACGACCATCGGGCGCGGCACGATGGCGTTGGTTTTAGCCGCGCGGGCATAGGCCTCGACGATCGGGGCGAAGTCGGTGCCGGGATTGCAGAACAGATGCTCGATCCCGTGCGCGGCGAGGGCGTCGAGATATTCTTCCGCGGCGATGCGGGGTGGGTTGGTCATGGACGCGCTCCCGGCTGTGTTGGGTGGAGTGTGGCGCGGCCAACCGGCGAAAGGAAGGGTCAGCCGCCCTGGATCGCCCGCCAGACCCGCTCCGGCGTCAGCGGCATGTCGATCGTGTCGATCCCCAGCGCATCGATCACCGCCAGCACCACGGATTGCGGGGCGGCAATGGCGCCGGCCTGGCCCACGCCTTTGACGCCCAGCGGGTTGGCATCCGTTGCCACCCCGGTCAGGGTCACGTCGAAATCCGGCATGTCATCGGCACGCGGCAGCGCGTAGTCCATCAAAGACCCGCTCAACAACTGACCGGACACCCCATCGTAGACGACGTGTTCCAGCATCGCCTGGCCAATCCCCTGGGCGACACCGCCGTGAAGCTGGCCGAGGGTCAGCATGGGGTTGATCAGCGTGCCGTAATCATCGACGGCCGTGTAACGATCCAGGCGCACGAGGCCGGTGTCGGGATCGACCTCAACCTCCGCGATATGGCAGCCATTGGGGAAGGTGATGACGTCGAGCAGGTTCCAGACATAGGTGTCCAGACTGTCCCCCAGGTCACGGGCCGCATTGGCGACCGCCAGCAGGCCGATGCTGCGGGCGGGATCACCAGTGACGGAGAACCGCCCAGCCGCGAAATCCACCGCCTCCGCCTGCAACATCCCAGCGGCCATCGGCCGGGCCTTGTCCAGCATGGTGTTGACGGTCTTCACCAGAGCCGAGCCGCCCATATGCATCGACCGCGCCCCGCCATGGCCATTGCCGGCGCGCACCTGGCCGGTATCGGCCTGGACGTAGACAAAGGTCTCCGGCGGCAGGCCCAGCAAATCGGCGGCGATCTGAGGATATGTGGTTTCGTGGCCCATGCCATTGGACTGGGTGCCGACGACCAGCGCGATGCGGCCGTCGTCCTGGAAGCGCAGTTCCGCGCCCTCATTCGGCGCGCCGCGGGCGGTTTCGAGGAAGCAGGCGATGCCCATGCCGCGGCGCAGTCCCCGCGCCTCGCTCGCCGCCCGACGCGCCGCGAAACCGTCGCGATCCGCGTTGAGCACCGCGTCGTCCATGTTGGCGGCAAAGCGGCCGCCGTCGATGGTCGTGCCAAGGGCCTTCTTATAGGGAAACGACCGCACAAGATTGCGGCGGCGGAGTTCGACCGGATCGATCGACAACTGGCGGGCGGCGCGGTCCACCAGCCGCTCGATCATATAATTCACCTCCGGCTTCCCGGCGCCGCGATAGGCGTCAATCGGCAGGGTGTTGGTGAAGACCCCGTGCACATCCATGAAGATGGCCGGAATGACATAACCGCTGCCCATGGCATTGGCCGGGGCATTGGTGGAACTGCCTGGCCCGCCCGACGACAGATAGGCCCCCAGATTGGCGGTGGTCGCGACATCCAGCGCCAGGAAGTGCCCCTCCGCATCCAGCGCCAGCCGTGCCTTGGTGACGTTGTCGCGGCCTTGGGCGGTGCTGGTGAAATCCTCCGCCCGTTCGCTGATCCATGTCACCGGGCGGCCGAGGTCGCGGGCGGCATGCAGCAACAGCACCAGTTCGGAATAGAGCGCGTTCTTGATGCCAAACCCGCCACCGACATCGGGGGCGATGACGCGGATGCGTTCGGCGGGCTCGTTGAACACGCCCATGAGCTGATCGCGGATCGCATGCACGCTGGCGGCGGAGAGGATCAGCTCAAACCCATCGGCGCCGAACGTGGCGATCGCCCCGCGATTCTCGGTGGAGGCGATGACGAGCCGGTTGTTGATGAGCTCCATTTCGACCACATGGGCCGCCGAGGCCAAGGCGGCTTGCACCGCGCCGGCATCACCCTTCTGGAACCGATACGACAGATTGCCGGGGATATCGTCCCACAGCCGCGGGGCATCGGGCGCCAGCGCGGCGGGGCCATCCACAACGCAGGGCAGCGGCTCGTAACCCACCGACACCGCTTCGGCACCATCCCGCGCGGCGGCGCGGGTTTCAGCGACGACGAAGGCCACGGGATCACCGACATGGCGGACACGGCCCCGCGCCAAAGCCGGCCGGGGCGGGATGCGCATCGGCTCGACCGAGGCAACCTGCGTCGGACAACCCATCAGGCCGAGATGGGCGATATCATCATAGGTATAGACCGCCAGAACCCCCGGAATGGCGCGAGCGGCTTCCGTGTCGAGACCCATAATCCCGGCATGCGCATGCGGCGACCGCACGACCTGGGCCCAGAGCTGGCCCGGGATGCCGATATCCTCAACAAAACGGCCGGCGCCGGTGAGGAAGCGGTGGTCCTCGGTGCGGAGGAGCGATTGGCCGATAAACGCCATGATGGGTGATCCGTGAGCACAGAGGTGAGGTGTGCGACCGTCCAAGAGGGGCGCTGATCGCGATTCGGCATTTACCACAGATGACCAGGGATGACCGCAGATCAGACTCGATGCACCGAGGGGCGGCATCGCCAAATCCAATTCCTGTCCGCCGTCGGCGCATCGATCCTTATCTGCGTTCATCCGTGTTCATCAGTGGTAAAACCTGGTGCCAGGCCAGGCACAACGCTGGACGGATAACACGATCGCTAACCCGGTGCCGCCTTCGCACCCCGGATAAGCCGACCCGGCAGCGCGCCAGTCGCCTCCCCTTCCCGGTAGACCGGCACGCCGGACACGATCGTCGCTTCATACCCCGCCGCTTTCTGGATCACCCGCCGCCCGCCGCTTGGCAGGTCGTAGACCACGTGCGGCGCGTGCAGCGACAGCCGATCGTAGTCGATGACGTTGATATCGGCTTTAAAGCCGGGCTTCAGCACGCCGCGATCATGCAGCCCGATGGCGGCGGCGGAGTCCAAGGTCACCCGCCGGATCGCCCAGGGCAGCCCGAACTTCGCCCCACGGGTGCGGTCCCGGGTCCAGTGGGTGAGCATGGTGGTGATCGCGCTGGAATCGCACAGAATCCCCACATGCGCGCCGCCATCGCCCAGCCCGACGATGGTCGCGGGATGGGTCAGCATGTCGTGGACGGCGTCGAGATTGCCCTCGGTATAGTTCGACAGCGGCCGATACAGGATCGCTTTGCCATCCGCCTCCAGCAGCAGGTCGTAGGCCAGGTCCGCCGGATCCCGGCCTTCGCGGGCGGCGCGGGCGGCGATGCTGTGTTCCGGCGCGGGCTCGTAATCCGGCCGATCGTTCAGCGGGAAGATGCGGTCCCAGCGGGATACGCGCCGGGCCAGGACCTCGTCGTCGATGCGTTCGGACAGAATGCGCGCCCGGGTTTCCGGCTGGCGTAGCGCCGCGATCCGCTCCGCATGCGACAGGGCCGCCAGCGCCGTGAAGCTCGGTCGGCCGAGGAACGGGTTCTGCGAAATCTCGAAGCCCAGCAAAATGCCCGTGGCGCGCGTCAGCACCTGGCCGAGCATGCCGACACCGGCCGCATTGGCCTCGGCGATCCAACCGGTGACGCGGCGCCATTCCTCGGGTTTAGAGTCGCGCTGCAGGATGGTGATCGCCATCCCGCGGCCCGAGGCCGCCGTCACCCGCCGCAGCATGGCAAATTCCCGTTCGGCGTCGTCAAAATCGGAAATCACCTGCAGCCAGCCGGCACCGATCGCGCCGAGCGCCCGGCCGATGGTGGTGAGTTCGGCTTCCTCCGCCCGCAGCGTCGGGATCAGCTCCCCGGCCTTGGTCTTGTGGTTGATCGAACGCGACGTCGAGAAGCCCAGCGCCCCGGCCTTCACACCCTCCGCCGCCAGCCGCGCCATCGCGTCGCTATCGGCCTGGGTCGCGGGTTCGCGGGCCAGGCCGCGCGCGCCCATCACATAGGTGCGCAGAGCTGCATGCGGCACCTGGGTGGCGATATCCAGATCGTACGGTCGGGCTTCCAGCGCGTTGAGATATTCTGGAAAGCTGGTCCAGTTCCAGGGCAGGCCCTCGGTCAGAACGACTTCGGGGATGTCCTCCACGCCCTCCATCAACTTGACCAGCATATCGTGCTGCTCGGGATGGCAGGGCGCGAAGCCCACCCCGCAATTGCCCATCAACGTGGTGGTGACCCCGTTCCAGGAAGAGGGGGTGATCCGGCTGCTCCAGGTCGCCTGCGCGTCGTAGTGGGAGTGCGGATCGACGAAGCCGGGCGTGACGATCTTGCCGCGGGCGTCGATTTCCTCGGCCCCGCGCGGGAGGTTGGGGCCGATAGCGGTAATGCGGCCGTCTTTGACCGCGATATCGGCTTCGTAGGGGGCGGCGCCGGTGCCATCGACGATGGTGCCGTGGCGGATGACGAGGTCGGACATGGGTCGGTCCTTTCGGTGAAAGGGGGAGTAAAGCGCTAAAGCCAATGCTCCCCCTCCCCTTGCGGGAGGGGGTTGGGGGGAGGGGTGCAACCACACAATTTTTGTGCCGCATCACCCCTCCCCCCAGCCCCCTCCCTCAAGGGGAGGGGGAGAATTCGGGGCCTGCTACTCAGCCGGGCGCTGGTACCAAACGCGGCCGTCTTTCAGCGTCATCTGCGGGATCAGGCGGCGTTTGGCGGTGATGGTGTCGCCGTCGCTGTCGCGCAACTCAAACGCGCCGTCGCGCAGGTCGAAGACCGAGATATCGGCGTTCGCGCCCGGTTTCAGCGTGCCCACCGTGCCCTCATAGCCCATGATCTTCGCCGGCGCGGCAGTGGTGCGGCGGATGATCTCGGCCAGCGGCAGGCCGAAATGCAGCAGCTTCGACATCGTCGTCGGCAGGTCCCAGACCGGGCCCTTGGTGGCGCTGGTCATGGTCAGATCGGTGGAGATCGTGTCGGGCAGGAAGCCCTGATCCAGCGCCCGCTCGATCATGCGGAAGTTGAAGTGGTTCCGCCCATGCGCGCAGTCGAAGATGATGCCGGCCTTCTGCGCCTCGATCACCTGCGGCAGCAGGAACTGCTTCTCCTGCCCCATGATCCCGTGGGCGCGGCCATGATAGCAGTGGGTGACGATGTCGCCGGGCTTCATGTGCTCGATCAGGTCCGGCAGCGGCACCGGGGAATCCGTGATGTGCATCATCATCGGCACCCCGCCCGCCATGTCGGCGGTGCGGCGGGCGAGCTTCACCGGTTCGGCCGAATACTCCCACACCAGCCCCGGGCCGAAGCGCAGTTTCACGCCGATTGCCAGATCCGGGTTTTCGCTGATTGTCCGCGCGCAGCCCTCCGGATCCGCATAGGGAAAATGCTGCAACTCCCCGCCGCGGGAGGTGCCGGTGATCCCGATGGCCGACAGGTTCACGAAGGCCCGCACCCGCGTGCGCACATCGTTGTCCAGCACCTGGCGCAGCCCGGCGAAGTTGGAGGACCCGGCGCTGCCCGCGTCGCACATCGTGGTCACGCCACTGCAGCTGCAGAAATGATCGGTGCGATCGCCCATATCATGGCCGTTCACAAAGACATGCGCGTGCATATCGACGAGGCCGGGGGTCACCAGGAACCCCTTGGCGCTGATGGAGCGCCGAGCCTGCTCGGCCGGAATGGCCGGGGCGACGGCGGCGATTTTGCCGGCGTTGATGCCGATATCCATGATGCCGCTGTAGCCGGCGCTGGGGTCGAGGACCTCCCCGCCCGTCAGGACCAGATCGTATTTCATGGGGTTACCCTCCTGCCGTACCGTTTCCGGGATCGTCATCCCGGGGCGGGTTTGTGGCAAGGGGAGGCTACCTGGTCTTCTTCGCAGCTTTCTCCCGCCGCTCCGTCTCCAGTTCGCTTTCGACCGCCGCCAGCACGTCCGGTTCAACCAGCAGGCCTTGCCGTTCGTACTGCTTGCGGCTGCGGCTGAAACGCACGACCACCGCGCTTCGGGCACTGCGGGCCTTGGCCCGGCGCGATAACAGCGCGTCCCCTGCCGGCAAACCGACCAGGTCATCCAGCCCCACGCAGCGCAGGCACGCGGGGCCCTCATTCTCCATCACCAGAAACCCGCCGGTGCCGGCGCAGCGATGGCAGGTCCAGTCCTGGTTCAACGGCTGAATCACCACGAGGTCCGGCGGTCGGCTGGCTTTCTCCGCCAGCTTCTCGCGCTTCTTCTCCGACAGCGCCGGCGAGACCCAATGGGTGCGATACAGGCGCTCGATCGTGTGGTCGCCGCTTTTGCTGAATTGCAAGGTCTGACGCTGCCCCGTTCGGGCGACGTACTGCGTCTCGCTCGGCGTCAGGTCTTTGTCGTTGGCCCAGACGCGGAACAGCTTCATCGCTTCGCTCAGACGGGACAGATTGGTCTGAGCGACAGACTCGAGACAAGCAATCTCCCCCCGCCGCCAGCGCTGGACGGTGTTCGCATCGAGCCACCCGATCCCCTCCAGGATATCGAGCGGGCTGACGAAATTCTGACGTTCAAGAGCAGCCTCTGCCGCCCTTGTGACTCGCTCTCCGAGGGTTGCGCGGTTTTTCGGGTTCATCGCGACACATTCTGACAGGTGGCCTGGAAGCAAACGGTATGCGGAGATCGGGTCGCCGGCAATCCTGTCAGCGTGCGGTCAAGGCGCCGTCCGCGGCCGTTTTCCTGGCGAAAATCACAATCACCATGGCCACGACCGTCAGAACGGCGATCATCGCCCAGGCCTCATTGATCGCCTGAGTCAAAGCGGCTTTTTCGATCAGCGGCTTGAGCAGCGCCATCGCCGCCGCGTCGGGCGGGCCGGCGGGACGTTCGGCGAAGGCCCTGGCGGACAGGCCGATAAACGCGGCGGCCTCGGCGTCGCCGGCCTTCAACCGCTCCACGATCGCCAGGCCATGCAACGTGGTGCGGCTGTAAATCACCGTGTCGATCAGGGCCAGGCCGATGGCGCCGCCGAGGTTGCGCATCAGGTTGAACAGGCCGCTGGCATCCGGGACGCGGGCCGGCGCCAGATTGCCGAGGGCCAGCCGGGTCGGGGGCAACAGGCAGAACATGATCGCCAGGCCGCGCAGGACCTGCGGCCAAAACATGCCATCGTAGTCAGTCAGGGGGCTCTGCCAGGCGCTCAGGCCCAGGCCCGCCGCGAACAGCCCAAAGCCGGCAAAGGTCAGCAGCCTGGCATCGACCCTTTGTTCCAGCGTCACGGCAACGGGTGCCGCCAGCAGCTGCGCCACCCCGGTGACCAGCATGATCACGCCGATCTCCCAGGGGTCGTGGGAGCGGACGAAGGCGAGAAAGACGGGCATGAGGTAGACCGATCCGAACAGGCCGATCCCCAGCACGAAACTCAGAACGCAGCCGATAGTGAAATTCCGGTCGGAAAAGGCCCGGAGATCGACGATCGGATGGCCGGATCGCAGCGTTCTGGCGGCGAAGCCCGCGCCGCTGGCCAGGCTGAGAAGCAGAAGCCCGATCACCAGGCCGGAAGCCCAGCCGCGCTGCGGCGCCTCCTTCAAGGCGATCTCCAGCGCCGCCAAAGCCAGCGCGAGCATCGCCAGCGACGGGGCGTCCAGCGTCCTTGCCTCCGTCAGACGGGGCGGGGATCGCGGCAGCAGGGCGGCGGCCAGGATCGCCGCGGCGATGCCGGGCGCGACGTTGATCAGAAACAGCCAGTGCCAGGAATAGGTGCCGGTGATCCAGCCGCCGGCGACCGGCCCGACCGTTGGCGCCAGGACCGCCAGCACCCCGGCCAGCATGGTGGCGATTCCCTGGCGGCGCGCCGGAAACAGCAGGAACACGGCCGAGAACACCGCTGGAATCAACGTCCCGCCGGAGAAGCCCTGCACAATGCGCCAGGCGATCAGCGTGCCAAAATCGCCGCTGGTGGCGCAGCCCAGGGAGGCGAGGGTGAAACAGGCCACCGCGCCCACGAACAGCCAGCGCATGCTCAACAGCCGGGTCAGAAAGCCGGTCAGGGGAATCGCGACGACCTCGGCGATCAGGTAGGCGGTTTGCACCCAGCTCATCTGGTCCGGCGCGATGCCGAGCGCGCCCTGGATGTCAGGCAGGGAGGTCGCGACGATCTGCACGTCGAGTATGGCCATGAACATGCCGATGCACATGGCCGCGAAGCCGAACCAGGTCGCCGCCGTCACCGGCGCGCGGCCTGCCGCGTTAGCGATAGGCGACACCGCGAGGCCCCTGCAGCGCGGCACTCTCCGCCCGCACGCGAACGGCCAGAACCGCGAGATTGGCAGCCGAGAACAGCAGCGCCAGGCCCGGCAGGCCCAGGCACAGCGGCAAGGCCGCGATTTCGCCGATAACCACGAGGTAGTTGGGATGTGAGACGTAGCGGTACGGTCCCGCCGCGATCAGCGGCGCATTGGGCAGGACGATGATCCGCGTCGTCCAGCGGCGGCCAAGCGTCGCCAGAACCCAGAAACGGCCGCCCTGCAGCGCCAGAAACACCAGCAGCCAGAGCGGATCGAGCGGCCTGTCCCAGCCGAACGCCCAGACACTCGCCAGCCACGCGGCATGCAGCAGGACGATCAGGGGATAGTGCCGCGGTGCGGCCTCGAACGCGCCGCGGGCAATCAGCGCGGCGGTGTTGCGCCGGGCGAGCCAGAGCTCCCCCAGCCGTTCGGCCGTGACGCAGGTCAGCAGGACAACAGCTGGGATCACGCGGCCCTCGTGAGGGAAATACAGCTGGTCACGAAACCAGGTCCCATGGCCGTCAGCAAGGTTCGTGCCGGCAGGCCGTCGTCGATGAGGCGTTCCAGCACGAACAGGGCCGTCGGCGCCGACATATTGCCGTATTCGGCCAGGATGGTGCGCTCGTGGTCGAGCGTGCCCTGCTGCAAAGCGAATGCCCGCTCCAAAGCGGTGACCACCTTTTTACCGCCGGGGTGGAAGGCCAGGCGATCAAAATCGGCCAATTCCAGTCCGAACCGCGCCAGAATGCCGGCGATGGCGGGCGCCATCTGGGCCTCGGCGAAGGGCGGAATGGCGCGGTCGAAAATCACCCCGAACCCCTGCCGATCCACCGACCAACCCATGATGTCGAGCGTGTCGGGCCAGGTGTGCTGACCGCTCATTTCCACCGCCGCGATGCCGTCCTCGCCGGTGCGCAGCACGCAGGCCGCGGCGCCGTCACCGAACAGCGCGGTGGCCACGATATTCGCCGGGGTCAGCTCGTCCAGCCGGAAGGCCAGGCTGCAGGTTTCGACCGCGACCATCAGCACGACGCTGCCGGGGCGAGACTCCGCCATGCGGGCCGCCAGCGAGAGGCCGCTGACCCCACCGGCGCATCCCAGTCCGAACACCGGCACCCGCTCGACCGCGGTATTGAACCCCATGCGGCTGGTGGCGCGCGCATCGATGCTGGGCGTGGCGATGCCGGTCGAGGAGACCGTGACGATCGTATCCACGTCCCGGGCCTGAATGCCCGCGGCATCGAGCGCCCGCGCCGCCGCATCGGCGAACAGCGCGACGGCCCCGTCGAGATAGGCCGCGCTGCGTTCCGGCCAACCCAGCGGCTCAAAATACCAGTCGATCGGGCGGACGGCATAGCGGCGCCGGATGCCGGATGTTTCAAACACCCGGGCCAATCGCTCGAAATCGGGATACCGCGCTGAGAAGCCGCGATGCGCCGCGGCGGCGACGTCCCGCTGCTCAAAGCAAAAAGGCGGGACGGCGGTCACGACAGACATCAGCTGGACGGGTTGGGGCATGGATTTTTCTGAATGACCAGGTTCTGTCCGGCGGAATGCAAAGGACGCGCAGTCTGTTTATCCAGCACCGGGGCCCGGCAGGAACCACCGGAATCTACGCACGCCGGGTCTGGGTCCAGCCCATATACAACCCCGAGGCCACCACCACCCCGGCACCGGCCCAGGTCAGCGCATCCGGGAAGTCGCCGAAAATCAGATAGCCCACCAGGACCGAGCCCAGCATCTGCGTGTACTGAAACGGCGTCACGATATTGGCCGGGGCAAAACCCAGAGCCAGCGCCACGAAATAATGGCTGATCGCACCCAGCACCCCCATGCTGCAAAAAAGCGCCAGATCGGCCCAGTTCTCCGGCGTCTTCCAGACAAAGGGCAGCACCAGCAGCATCCCGAAGGCCCCGACGATGGAGCTGTAGATGGCCTGGGTCGGGGCGCTTTCCGTGTCCGAAATCCGCCGTGTGAAGATCTGGTAGAACCCGTTCATCAGGGCGCTGAAAATCACCAGCAGCGCCGCCCAATGGAACACCTCGGTCCCCGGGCGGATGATGATCAGCACCCCCAAAAATCCCACGCACACCGCCGCCACCCGGCGGGGATTGGTCCGCTCCCCCAGCATCGGCCAGGCCAAGGCCGCGACCAGCAGGGGGCCGATCATGTTGATGGAGGCGGCTTTGCCGATGGGGATGAAGGTGATGGCGAGGAAATAGACAAGGTTCGAGATGAACAGGCTGGCGGAACGGGCGAGATGCATCCCGATTCTCCGCGTTCGCAACATCTTCAAGCCGAAGCGCGGCAGAAACGCGATCAGCATGAACAGCACATGCCCGAAGGCGCGCGCCCAGGAGACCTGCAAGGAGCTGTAATGCGCCCCCAGCAGCTTCGCGAACCCGTTCATCAGCGGCGAGGTCACGCCGGACAGGCAGATGAAAAACACCCCCGCCAGCAGGTTGCGATCCCACTGGCGTCCGGACGAG